>JAATVR010000779.1 GCA_014523665.1 Nitrososphaerales archaeon TH526 | reverse complement strand
TTGGGCCCAGAGGGATTCGAACCCTCGACCAACTGCTCCGCAGGCAGCCATTCTATCCAAGCTGAACTATGAGCCCGACAATTCTATTGATGATGTTGCTAGCACCAAATATGAACTAACTCCAACCTAGATACAATTATCCGGTGTTCAATATTGCGTGTTAATATCTAATGACTTCAAATACTTACAAGATGTCCAATGCAAAAGTATTAATTTTTAATAAGGTTACATCTCGATTATAGCATGCCTCTATCTCTTACCGAAGCCACCCGAGAACACATCATCCTTTTTGATGGTGGGATGGGTACCGAGATTCAAAAACTCAATCCGCAACCCCATGATTTCCCTGGAAATAAGGACGGATTTAATGATGGACTTAATATGACCAAACCCGAGTGGATTAAGAAAATTCATCGTGACTACCTCATGTCAGGTGCAGACTGTATTGAAACAAATTCATTTGGTTCCAATCTGTTCAAGCTCAAAGAATACGGGTATGGGGATAAAGCTGTAGAGATTAATAAGGGTGCTGCCGAATTAGCAAGAGAGGTATGTAATGAATTTGAAGATCGATACCGCTATGTCATTGGTTCTGTGGGACCTACAGGATTTTTGCCTAGCTCAGAGGATCAGGACCTAGGAAAGGTCTCTCCACAACAAATTATTGAGGGGTTCATGCCACAATTCGAAGGTTTGCTATTGGGAGGGGTTGACTCTCTTCTGATAGAGACTAGCCAGGATATTCTTGAAGTCAAGTTGGCAATTGAGGCCTGCCAAATGGCAATGCAGAATGTCGGTAGAAAAGTTCCTCTTATTGGAAACGTTACTTTGGACAGGTACGGCAATATGCTTTTAGGAACAAATGTACAGGCGGCATACACGATAGTTTCTGACATGGGCATAGATATCTTTGGCCTCAATTGTTCCACGGGTCCCGAGGAAATGCTTTCAAGTATAAGATGGCTGGATGAACAGCATGGTCTGCCTATCCTAGTAGTCCCTAATGCGGGGATGCCACAAAATGTCGGCGGCAAGGCAGTATATAAGATGACTCCTGAAGATATGGCCCTGAAAATGCGCGAATTCATCAAACAATTTAATAGAATCAAGATTATTGGAGGTTGTTGTGGCACGACTCCTCTACATATCAAGAAGCTAAGCGAAATGTTGAAGGAAGAAGGTTTTACTACCCCAAATAGCTAAACGTATTTGACATAGTGACAGTCTTCTGATTCTTTGTTTATGAATATTAGCCTTGATTGAAGGTTTGTAGGAAATGTCAACAATACCACGAGTTAGTTCCGCACTGAAGGCTGTAGATATCATGCAAATTCCACCCCCCTTAATCATAGGAGAAAGACTCAACACTCAAGGTTCCAAGAAAGCCAAGGAACTAGTTCTCAACGATGACTTTGATGGACTCCTTAGGTTGGCTAGAACTCAGGTTGAAGACGGAGCTCATTGCTTGGATGTGTGTGTAGCTACAACTGAACGCTCAGACGAAATGGAATTCATGACAAGACTGGTAAAGAAGCTTAGCCTCGAAATTGAGGCTCCCTTAGTCATAGATTCTACTGATCCGCTCGTTGTTGAATCCGCACTCAGACAGATACCTGGAAAACCCATAATAAACTCTATAAATCTGGAAGGAGATGGAAATCGATTTCACAAACTAGCTCCTCTTATGAAGAGATTTGGTGTGCCAGCAATTGCTATGTGTATCGGTCCGCAAGGAATGGCAAAGACTGCAGAAGAAAAAGTTAAGACTGCTGAGCTTCTAGTCAATACAGGCAAGAAATATGATTTAAAACCCTGGCAGTACCTCTTTGATGTATTAACTTTCACTTTAGCTACAGGGGAGAGCGAATTCGTAAATTCAGCAAAAGAAACGCTGGATGGGATACGACTAGTGAAAAAGAGATTTCCTGAAAGCTTCACAACTTTAGGACTTAGCAATGTGAGCTTTGGCTTAGCTCATAATGCCAGGAAGATCCTAAATTCGGTCTTCCTTTACCACGCATTACAATATGGTTTAGACACAGTCATCATTAATGCGAAGGATGTAATACCTTACTCTTCTATTAGCTCACACGAGAAAACACTTGCGGAAGACCTGATATTTAATCGAAATAGTAACTCACTAAGTGAATTTATATCCTATTTCGAACAGTCATCGAATACAGGTAAGTACAGCAAAACCACTAGCAGACTAGAAGTAGATCCTTCGTGGGACGCTAGCCGGAAATGCTATTTCCGCATCGTAAATAGATTAAAAGAAGGGATTGAAAACGACGTCGTTGCCGCTATCGCTGAAAGATGTGACGAGAAAGATGCAGTATTGAGAGAGAAGATTGATGAATTTGGCGTTTCTCACAAGACCTTGCATTGCTCTAGAAAGGTTGCTCACGAATCAGCTGTCAGAACCCTGAATGATGTTCTACTTCCTGCCATGAAAGAGGTAGGTGATAAATTTGGCGCAGGTGAAATCATCCTGCCTTTTGTTCTCAAATCTGCAGAGTGTATGAAAGCAGCAGTTGCAGAATTAGAGAAGTATCTGATTAAGCAGGAAGGGGTCACCAAGGGCAAATTGGTACTCTGTACTGTGTATGGTGATGTTCATGACATCGGGAAAAATCTGGTAAAGACCATCGTGACCAATAATGGGTATACTGTTTATGACCTTGGTAAACAAGTAGCGCTTCAAACGATAGTAGATAAAATAAAGGAGGTGAAACCTGACGCCGTAGGATTGTCTGCGTTATTAGTTTCAACTTCAAAGCAGATGCAATATTTTGTTGAGTATGCAAGAACGAATGATATCAAGATCCCTATTCTATGTGGAGGTGCCGCAATAAATAGCAATTACATAAATCGGATAGCGAAGGATGGAGGAATTTATGATACTGGGGTTTTCTACTGTAAGACAGCGTTCGATGGATTAAAGGCAATGAATAGCTTAACTTCGGATCAAAGAGAATCATTCCTATCAGATTGGAAGTACAAATTGAATAAATGGAAAGACAATATTTCATATACTAAAAAGGCTGAGGCGATATCCCACAGCAAGATTGTTCCAGTCATACCTCCAAAGCCTCCTCACATTAATAAGATTATCAGAATCAGTCAGAAAGACATCGATCTTTATGAGGTATGGAAGTTTCTAAATAAAAAGTCGCTATTTGTATTGTCGTGGGGAATGCGGGGCAAATCCATCAACAAGGCAGTAGCAGATCCCGAAGCTCTGTTAACAGAATGGCAAGACAAGGTTGTAAAGCAGAAACTGTTTGCGTGTACCATCGTTTATGGATACTTCAAATGCCACAATAGAAACAATCTGCTTCAGGTAGAGATACCCAATGGTGCTGGGGAGGTGAGTTTCGATTTTCCTAGATCGACATTAGAGAAACACTTGTGTATTACAGATTATTTTGGTGAAAATGACATAGTTGCATTTCAGATTGCTACTGTGGGAAAGAGAGCTAGCTCTGTTATTGATGAATGGAACCAGCAAGATAGATACACTGACGCTTACTATCTGCACGGTCTAGCTGTCGAGACAGCTGAAGCATTGGCAGAATGGGTTAATCACAGAATTAGATCGGAATTAGATATCGTTCCGCCAAGAGGATTGAGGTATAGTTGGGGCTATCCAAGCTGCCCTGATATTACTCAACATCGCCTCGTTTGGAAACTTCTAGATCCGTCTAAATCAGACATATTCCTTACTGAAGCTGGGCAGATAATTCCCGACCAATCAACTGCGGCAATTGTAGTCCACCATCCTGAGGCTGAGTATTTCGTCATCTAAAGCGACGTGATTTGTTACGGAGTAATAATTCTTTCAAATTATATCGCAATACACCTAGCGATGTGTTTGTATATATAACATAAACTGTTAGATTCTACTGGTCATTGCCAATAAATGATTTCGCCCTCGCGTGTGCTATCGATAATTCCCCTGCCTATTTCACGTATGAGGGAACCACTATGATAGTCATCACATCTCAAGCAACGTCTAGGAGACGCTCAAGTGATTTCGAAGAGATAGAGCCCTACATGGATTCGCTAATTGCCCATGAATCAATTCATGTAGTGATTGGTCGAAGCGAGGGCTCAGAAATATCTGATTCCCTCGACGATATAGAAGTCCTAGTTGAAAGAAACGGGCACAAGTTTCAAGTTACCATTAACAATATCTTGTTTGCCACAGATTCTTCGGGAATTGTCACGCCATGAACAACCCCTATATTTTGTCTTGCCAACATTCAAGAATTCATTTGACTTTCACTTTTTCACCAGGGACGTGATTTCTGTGATTCACCACAAGACAAAAAAATAGCCAAAGTACCATTATACATAGTCGGTTATTTTTTTATTGGTACTTTCTCGTATGATTTTTTTAATTTGCTCTTTTTCATGAAAATACGGAGGTCTATTGAGACCAGATAGAAATTCAATTTCTTCTTTTAGGAGGTCGACCCTTTCTTCAAACATTTGGTTGAAGAGCATTTTTTGATAAATTCTCTGAATCACACTGACGTGCGAATAAACGGCTGTAAGATTATCCATCAAACCGTTATCCCTAAGTATTTTCGCAAACACAGATTTTTGAGGTTTGACCAAACAATCACCAACAATTCGTTTCTCCGACGAAATCACCTTAAACTTGTTATCATTTGAATAACCGATTATGGAGGCTGGAAGTAACCTGAATAACCCGTATTTTTGTATTCTCGCTGTGTGTATCTTGTCAAAAACTACAACTGAACGCCCGAATGCCAATATTGCATTGATAACCTGCCTAGGAAGTCTTTCATCAAGTGAATCATTGTCAGATTTAAATTCAACAGGAATGAGGTCAATCGATTCAACTTTGCAGTTCTCTTCCCTAGCAAAGGCAAGTAATTCTGAAGTACGCATTATTAGGTTATGGTACCTATCATAGATGTCTATTGAGTCTGCCTTTGTCCTTGTTTGCAAATTCCTTTGCAAGTTGATAACACCTATGACAAGATCAAAATATCGGAAGTAAGCTTCTTTCTTAATTCTTATTATCCTCTCTGGTTTCTGAAGTGATGGTATCTCAATTATTTCACTTATTCCCTGTATTTCACCTGAAAGAAGTGATTCAATAAACAGCTTTTGGAGGCCTTGCTCTTTCATTTCTGTTTCGACGATGGGAAGCTTTCCTCAAGTACGGTTCGGCAAATCGATCGCCAATGGTTCTTCAATGGGCTACTAGTGGCGACAGGCATTCTTCATACGGCGAACAAAATCATAAAGGTCATTTAGCATATTTGAATTATTCTCTGTTGTTTTTATAATATTGACAAGGGCGCTCCCTATAATTACCGCGTCCGCACCAGCTGCAATCATCATCGTAACATGATCTGGATTTTGTACTCCGAAGCCTACGGCGATCGGAAGGAATTGATTTGAATTTTTTCGTAGTTCAACTATCCTTTTTATAGAACGATCATAAAGCGTACTTCTGACACCAGTGACACCATAAACTGAAACGGCGTACAAGAAGCCCGTAGAAGCATTCATAATCCTACGTGCGCGGTTATCTTCGGTATTTGGAGAAACTATGAAAATGGATGCCAATTCAAGCTCACGAGAGATTTTGATGTATTCCTTTGACTCTTCTACCGACATGTCAGGTAAAATGAAACCGTCAATACCTGAATCTCTCGCTTTAGACATGAAGTCCATAAACCCTGTACGATATAGAATATTACAATAAGTCATAAAAATGAGTGGTAAGTCAGGAAATCTCTTCCTGGTAGCACCAGCCAGTGCAATACATTGCTGAGGCCTGATTCCGTGTGTTAAGGCGTAGTGTGAGGCTTCTTGGATAATTGGGCCATCAGCTATAGGATCGGAAAAAGGGATCCCTATTTCGATCATGTCTGCTCCCGCTTTAACCAATGTTTCAATAATAGATTCACTCATTCTTAGGTCTGGATATCCTGCTACCATATAACAGATCAAAGCTGCCTGATGTCTTTCTCTTAAGTCACTAAACTTCTTGCCAATCCGATCGTCCATCCTCTTGATTGAAATCATTTTGAATCGAATCCATTTCGTGAAAGGTCTTTACGTTCCAAAAGAATATTGATGTCTTTGTCGCCTCGTCCAGATAAGGTGACGACAATATTCTTATTTCGCCCTATTTTTTTAGCAAGCTTCATAGCATATGCCAATGCATGAGATGATTCAAGAGCTGGAATGATCCCTTCATATTTGCACAGTGTCATGAACGCATTCATAGCATCATGATCAGTACAACTAACGTACATGGCCCTTCGAGTATCCTTAAGATAAGCATGTTCCGGTCCTACTCCCGGGTAGTCGAGGCCTGCCGAAATACTATGGGTATTGATTATCTGACCAAACTTATCTTGTAGAAGGTAGCTTCTCATTCCGTGTAAAACCCCAACGGTTCCAGCGTTTAGACTTGCAGAGTGCTTTTGCGTACTTAGTCCTTTTCCTCCGGCTTCGACTCCAATGAGCGAAACCTCCCGTCTTTCGAGGAAAGGGTAGAAACTTCCGATGGCATTACTGCCCCCGCCAACGCAAGCAACTACCGCGTCAGGAAGTCGTCCAAATATTTTTTTTGCCTGGCTCTTTATCTCAGTTCCTATCACGCTCTGAAAATCACGCACTATTGTTGGATAGGGATGTGGTCCTACTGCAGATCCTATCAAATAGTATGTATCTTCCACATTTGAAATCCAATCCCTTAATGCTTCATTAATAGCATCTTTCAAGGTTTGACTTCCAGAAGTAACTTCATGGACTTTGGCGCCAAGGAGCTTCATCCTGAGTACATTCTGACTTTGCCTCTGAGTATCCTTGAGACCCATGTAAACCTCTGCGTTCAGATTGAGTGCTGCGCACGCAATTGACGTCGCTACTCCATGTTGTCCCGCACCTGTTTCTGCAATGACCCTTTGTTTTCCCATCTTTTTGGCCAATAATCCCTGACCCAGAGTATTGTTAATTTTATGAGCGCCTCCGTGTAGCAGGTCTTCTCTCTTTAGGTAGATCCTGGCACCTCCTATGTAATGAGTTAGATTTTTTGCATAGTAGAGCGGCGTTGGCCTTCCTGCATACTCATTAAGATAATAGCGTAATTGACTTTTAAACAAGGGATCTTTCTTAGATTTAGCATACGCCCTTTCTAGTTCCTCAATTGGTGGAACCAGGGTTTCAGGTATGTAGCGGCCCCCATATTCTCCGAATCTTCCCTCATTAAGATAATCATTAGGCATCTTATAGTTACGCTCTAGAATTGAATTATCACGCTATTAAGACGTTATCTTCATGTGAGCGTCAACCCTACGAATTTTTATCAATTAGAATGATAAGTGCACTTCTATGGATCTTATAGCCCGACTGTATCAAATTTACTCTCTTACTTTAGTTGAAGTCAGAGAATGACATAACTGCATTTAGTTAGACCGTCTGAACACGGGGTGGTCGAAAGCTGAGTATAGGGATCGCTTATATACCTCAACGTGGCACATATTATTACTGCTACAATTTGAGTAGTACAGCTAGCGGATTTATCAAGACTATTGAATCAGGATCAAAGCATCTGTTGATCAAGAGGTTTACCTTTAGATATCCAGAGGAGAAATTGAAATTTGTCGGCGACGGATACCAGTTTGATCCAAAACGTGGTGTAGGAATAGCTGG
>JAATVR010000111.1 GCA_014523665.1 Nitrososphaerales archaeon TH526 | reverse complement strand
TCCCTTTCTCCTGAAGAAGCAATAGCATCCTTGACTTTGTGTACATAGCTGCTATATTGAGTAGGATCAAAGTTATTTGCGATTAATCTTGAAAAGCGACTATTGTAAGCGTCTTTATTTTCATCCCGCAGAATTCTGGCATATTCTGCGATGTGATTGCCCACCAAGCGTTCCTCTGGAGGAAAAGAGGAATCAGAGGCAGGAACTTTCATCCCAGAATCAATTATACCTTTAAGACAGGCGGCTACTCTAGACGTAAACTGGTTCTTTCCCGTATAGAGGACAGCCTCATCTACTTCCTTTCGCAACGACTTCCTGCCCAACAGCAAACCTGTCAAGTAACACGCGGGGAGAGAATTTAGCGAACCATTCCAACCGAATCGAGTAAGTTCCCTGCTGTGCGATGATGTGATGGTAACATCTCCCTTAGACATCGGGTATGCGATCTGAGCTTGAACATTCTCGTCGCTGACGGTTATAGTAACAAACCTTCTTCTTGAGAGAAGGAGCGCGGCCCTTTTCCTGTAGTTGGTTCGACCGTTTCTAATTCTCTTGAGTGTAGCAATATAACCCATTATATTTTCATCTTACACCTTTTCACGTAACTATAACCAACGAATGAAAAGCCTTTATAAACGTTTGAGAAGATCACCTTCCCTCCTAATTTCCTCTGTAGCGCTAACTGAATCATCTTTTCTGGGATGCTTTAAGGAAATCCTTTTACATATCAAAGCAGCGAACGCCCCAGCACCGATGCCGTTATCGATATTCATGACTGCCAATCCAAATGAACAGGTCTGTAGCATAGATGTCAAGGCTCCGATGCCGCTAGACCCCATGCCGTAGCCGACTGATGTAGGTACTCCTATGACTGGGACATCCACCAGAGCCGAAATCACTGATGCAAGAGCTCCTTCCATTCCCGCTACTACCACTACTGCTTCTACGTTTTTTTCTATTATGTTTCTTACAGCTGGAAGCAACCGGTGCATTCCCGCTATTCCTACGTCATAGTGCATAATCCCGACGCAGCCCATAGCTCTGGCCATCATTCTAGCTTCCTCCGCAATAGGGATATCAGATGTCCCAGCACAAATAATCCCAATATGTGGATTATTTTCATTGAATGCGAGCTCTTGTGCCGATACCAGAATAGTGGTCCCACGCGTGGCTGTCTCAACTGTATACCCTTCCTGTTTCAACTGAGCACAGAGTTTGGCAAAGACCTCCTGGGTTGCTTTGCTAATGAGGGCCAGGCCGGTTTTCTGCATCGTCTTTAGGCTAATTTCATACAGATCATTGTACTGCTTTCCTAGGGCAAGGATAACCTCTGGACAACCCCTTCTCGACTCCCTTTGTACGTCGAGACGTGCTATGTTCTCTCCTACGTACCCGATGTTCTCAATAGAAATTTCTCTTTGAATTTCGTTAACTCCGATCTCGCCATTAGAGTACTTTTTCAGCAATCGGCTCAGATCCATTCCTAACGAATGAACCTCTCGATGATAAAAGCATTACATATGCAACTCGGTAATCGCGGTTTTGACGCTTCTTACTCCTTTATCAAATATCTCTCTCTCCGAACTGTCTAGTTTCAGTTCAACTATCTTCTCGATGCCATTCGCGCCGAGAATTGCGGGAACCCCTAGGCAAACATCTGAAGCACCATATTCCCCTTCCAAGAGAGCAGACACTGGTATGAGGCTTTTTCTATTTCTTACGATAGATTCAATCATTGCGGCAATCGCATTACCAGGGGCGTGAATTGTTGCACCTTTTAGCGATATAACTTCAGCAGCAATCTTCCTTGTAGATTCCAAGGCAGTCATGACTTGATCAGGTGACAAGAATGTGATTAGCGGAATTCCTGATATCGAAGAAAACCTAGGAAGGGGCAGCATGTTTTCGCCATGCTCTCCGATCACCATCGCGCTGATGGAACCTCTCGAAAATCCAGTCGTCTCGTGAATAAAACTTTTGAATCTCGAAAGATCAAGCATATTACCCATTCCCATAACCCTATTCTTGTCTGTTCCAAGAAGTTTTAAGGTCAAATAGGTCATAGGGTCAACAGGATTTGTGACTACGATCACAATTGCTCGACTAGCTAGGGATCGTATCTTGGTGGCTATTTCTTTAATGATATTTGCATTTGTAGTTAAGAGATCCATTCTGGTCATTCCAGGCTTTCTTCCCACCCCGGCAACCAATACAATAATGTCCGAACCTTTCAAATCCTCGTACTCGTTTGAACCTTTAACTCTACAATCGATGCCAATTTCAGACAATTGATGATTTATGTCCAGAGCCTCGCCTTGGGGTAGTCCCTTGACGATATCCAATAAAAGAACATCCCCTAACTTTCGAAGACAAGAGTTCAATGCTGCAGACGCTCCGACTTTGCCCGATCCGACAACGGTGATATTCATAGATTGTTCAAAAATACGCCCCAGGTCGCTAATAAAAATCTTTTAATTCGGTTCTCAAACGATTATCAACATGACTACAAATTAAATATGCATTTATCCTAGTTATGTGAGTTAGTCCTTGCCAGAAATTGCAGTGTTTGATTCGCAAATTTCAGGTATATCAGGTGATATGTTTCTTTCATCGCTCATTGATGCAGGGGCGGATAAGAAACAGGTTCTTGACTCAGTCTATGCTTGTGAAGGGTTCTTGGATGGTGTCAGAATCTTGGAGGCAAATTTTGAAAAGGTGATGTCTAAGGGAATCAAAGCAACCCGATTTTTTCTTAAATCCACAGATAGCAAAAACATTAGGAAAGGTAGTGAACTTATTACTGCAGCCTCTCGCTGCTGTAGACGCTTAGATTTAGATCATCAAACTAGATCATATATCCAGGATTCTATGAAAACTCTGGTTGTGGCTGAATCTAAAATTCACGGTCAGAGTATTAAGGATGTGCATCTCCACGAAGCATCAAATATTGACACATTGGTCGACTTGGTAGGATCAGGAATAGCTGCCAAAAGTCTTGATCTCTTCTCGTCGAATGTCTACTCTACGCCAATTGCAACAGGAAGCGGTTTGACTCAGTTCTCACATGGAATTGTCCAAAATCCGACCAACGCGGTATTGCAAATCTTTTTGGGCAAACCATTTATCCTTACATCTGGGTACACCGATACCGAAATAACTACTCCAACTGGTGCTGCTCTACTTGTTAATCTTTGTATAGGGAGTGTGAGTAGATACCCAGATTTCCAACCGGAAAGAATCGGTTTCGGTGCAGGTTCTAAAGACCTTGGACAGATTGCAAATGTGACAAGATTTGTAATGGGAAATTCCCACTCGTCATTTAAGTATGGGAATGATACCGTGATTGTGTTGGAAACCAATGTAGACGATATCTCTGGAGAGAACTTGGGAGCGTTAATCGAACAGTTAAGTAAGAGCGGGACAAAGGATGTAACTGTTATACCTGGTCTATCGAAGAAGAACAGACCGAACTATACGATAAGAATCATAACTGATTACAGCCGACTAAATACTACATTAGAATTCCTCTTTACGGAGACTGGGACTTTAGGCATACGAATACAAGAAATGAACAGGATAATATTAGAAAGAGATGTAGTAAGAATGAAATGCAAGATCTTGATGGATGAATTTGTTATACGAGTGAAAGTTTCCAAAGATTCTAGTGGAAAGATTGTAAATGCCAAACCAGAGTTTGATGATATCAGGAAAATTTCCAAGTCATTAAGAATACCTTTAAGAATGGCAAATCAGATAGCCTTATCTGAGATTCAAACTAGGATTGGAAATAAGTTCCATACACGAGCTTGATGGGTCAGGCCAAAAATACGATCTGTTGCTCAAATGGTTCGACACGATCAATGACAAAGTAGTTGTAGCCCTATCTGGAGGAGTAGATAGTGCTGTTGTGGCATTAGCCGCTCAGATGCGATTGGGCCAGAAAGCTATGGCGGTGACTGCAAATTGCTCTACTACCTCAGAGGAGGAACTAAAGAGTGCTACCATTGTAGCTAAGGAACTTGGGATAAGACATGAAATAGTAGAGTACAATGTGCTCATGAATCAAGATTTCACGAGAAATGACAATGCTCGATGCTATCACTGTCGAAAGGACCTAGCACTCCAACTTCTTTCCAAAGGAAAAGAAATAGGAGCAAAAAGTATTGTCGATGGGACACACGTAGATGATTTAGGAGATCATAGACCCGGAATGATAGCGTTGCAGGAGGCAGGTGTAAGACATCCTTTGCTTGAAGTTGGTCTAAATAAGTTAGATATCCGAAAAATCGCAGAATACTTTAAGCTTTCTGTCTCTAATAAACCTGCTAATTCTTGTTTAGCTTCCAGAATTCCGCACGGGAGGGAAATAACGCAATCTTTGATTTCTAGGATTGAAAAGGCTGAATACATAATAAAGACGATCTTTGGTGTAGCACAAGTCAGAGTAAGAGATCATGGTGAGCTAGCAAGGATTGAAGTAGGAAGTGATGAACTTCATAGGTTATTTGATGTCAGAAAATTGGGGGAAGCTAACCAGATGATCAAGGAACTTGGTTTTAGATACGTTTCTGTCGACATGAAAGGCTATAGACAGGGAAGCCTAGTTGTTGTAAAATAGGACAATTGTGATTATGAATTTAACAACTAGTCAACATGACCTGATCTACTTCGACAACGCGGCGACTACTCCAGTTCTTCCCGAAGTGGTCCAAGAAATGATTCCTTATCTTGGAGATCATTATGGAAATCCGTCCTCACAGCATTCGTTTGGCTTCAATACTTCAAGAGCAATGGAGAAAGCCCGGAGACACGTTGCTTGCCTTATAGGAAGCAGTCCTAATAAGATAACGTTCACCTCTGGTGGAACGGAATCAAATAACTTAGCCATTAAAGGTAGTGTAACTAGACTAAGTATCAACAGTGATTGCAAGAATATTGTTCTTATTTCAAGTATCATAGAACACGACTCAGTACTGCAACCTTTGAATTCTTTAAAAGCTCAGGGATATAATGTTAAGGTTGTCGAAGTGAACAGGGAAGGAATCGTTAAGCTGGAATCCTTACTTGAAATCCTAAGAAAAGATGAGGTAATGCTTGTGAGCATCATGTTGGCAAATAACGAAGTGGGAACCATTCAGCCAATCAGAGAACTAGCAAAAATTACTCATGAAAATTCCAACGCCCTTTTCCATTGTGATGTTGTCCAAGCTCTGGGGAAAATTCCAATCGATGTGAAGCACCTTGATGTGGATTTGCTCTCGCTATCCTCCCATAAGATATATGGACCGAAGGGGGTTGGGGCAATATATACTCGCGACCGGACCCAGTTAAGCCCTTTGATCGACGGTGGGGGTCAAGAAAATTCCTTGAGATCAGGTACTGAAAATATTTATGGTATCGTAGGCTTTGGTGAGGCTTGCAGGATCGCTTCAGCAGGCTTGACTACTTATTGCAGAAATATCAAGGACCTCAGAGACTATCTTATTGAGCAGGTGTTATCTACGATACCTAGATGCTTTGTCAATGGTTCTGTGGATCAAAGACTACCCAATAACGCTCATTTTAGCTTCCCGGGGGTTAAGGGCGAAGACATAATAGTAAAATTGAACGAGTACGGGATTGCCGCATCTACGGGGGCGGCATGCTCTTCCAATAAGGCTAAACCTTCCCATGTACTCAAAGCAATGGGGCTATCGCTGCCGGAAATTGAAGGTTCTCTTCGTCTTACTCTTGGCCATCAAAATACAAAATCTGAAGTCGAGAGGGTAGTTCTGGTTTTGGAAGAGACAATTAAGGAGCTACGCAGACACTCCGGCTTTCCAGATAACTGAAATTCCGAAATTAATTTATTGTCCTAAAGTGCAATCTGGTGCATGTCTTCAACTACAGCAGCAGGATCAGTTCCTAAGATAGGGCAAGAAGCACCGAGTTTTAATCTGCCTGATGTTGAAATGAAAAGTCGAAGCCTTGAGGAGTTTAGAGGCAGGAAGCTTGTTATAGCTTTTTTTCCCGCCGCAGAATCTCCTGTATGTACTACGGAGATGTGTGCGCTGAGAGACTCGCTTTCAATGCTAAAATCACTTGGAGCTCAGGTAGTTGGGATCTCTGTTGATGGACCGTTCGCTAACAAGATTTTTACGGAGAACAGACACCTTAATTTTCCCATTCTTAGCGATTACAAGCGAGAAGTCATAAATAAGTATGGTATAGTGATGGCCAACCTGGGTCCATTAGAGGGGTATAATGCAGCTAAGCGTTCAGTGTTTGTGCTGGATGAAAACGGTATAGTGAGGTATAGATGGGTATCTGACAATCCGCTGGTGGAACCGAATTATGACGAAATTAGGTCTTCCTTAGAAAATAGTTAGGCAATTTCAATTTATTAGATGAAGTTTGTTAATTGTGAAGGTAAAACGCCTTGTGACGAGTGCAAGATGCAAGTAGACGAATGTTACTAATAGTTCAAGCTATTCTATGACGGCAATGATGTCATTTCTGGAGACCGTGTTTCCCTGTTTGACTTTTATTTCCTTTATTATACCGTCTTTGTGGGACTTTACTGCAACCTGCATTTTCATGGATTCCAATACCACTATCGAGTCCCCCTTGTTTACTGGGTCACCTTGCTTTCCTATTACACTCACAACTCTTCCAGGTATCTGACTTGTCAAACTGTTCACTCCAGTCGACATTGAGATCTTGGATAACGACTTTTCCAAAACTTCTGATAATTTGGAATGCTTGCTTATTTTCATTTCAGTCCCATCTATAAGCAGCTTCACCTCAGACGTGCTAGAGCTTAGTATCTTCGCGTAGTGATAGGAATTATTTATCATAAATTCAAGAATATTTGTAGAAAACCTTAGGACCTTGAGGCGATAATCTCTCTGGTTTATCTTGACCATGGCCTCAGAGTCGCCCAACGTGCTGAGTAGCTCCGCGTTTGCAGGCTGTTCCAAAGGCGTAATCTTATATTCCATCAAAAGCTCCCCCTTTGTCTAATCCATGCCGGCATGTGTTCAGACTTCCGAACATCGCCTCGCCTGACCGTAGGTGTCCGCATAAACTCTGAATAAAACAAAAGTGCAGCGAGAGCAGGAACTTGAGTCTGCGCTGACATGCCCTTAGTATCCTGGAGAAGCTTCTCCATTAGGTGATATCGTTCTAGATAGTCAGTCGACAACTCACCTCTTATGAAATGCTCCTCCTTCATTATCGTCTTGTAGAGAGGTATAGTTGTATTCACACCCTCCACTTCAAATTCATTCAATGCATTAATCATCCGGTTTCTAGCTTCTTCGAAATGGTTGCCCCAAGTAATGAGCTTTGCTACGAGGGAATCATAGTAACCGGATACCATACAGCCAGGGTATAGATAGGAATCCACACGTACACCGGGTCCGTAAGGTAGATTGCATGAAGGAACTAATCCGACTGAGGGCGAGAACTCATTGAACGGATCTTCTGCGTTTATACGGCACTCAATTGCCGCCCCTCTCAGTTCCAAATCTTCCTGCTTAAATGGAATCTTTTCTCCTTGTGCTATTGAAATCTGCAATTTCACAAGATCTAACCCTGTAACAAACTCTGTGACCGGATGTTCCACTTGTAATCTGGAATTAATTTCTATAAAGTAAAAATTTCCCTTGTTATCTCTTAAAAATTCTGCAGTCCCGGCATTGACGTAATCGACGGCATCAACAGCTCTAACTGCAATTTCTCCTATCTTATTGCGAGTTTTAGCATCTAGAACGGGAGAAGGAGACATTTCGATGAGTTTCTGGTGTCTTCTTTGCACGGAACATTCACGTTCGAATAGGTGCCTGCTATTGCCATGGGTATCCCTAACAAGTTGATATTCAATATGACGTATGCCCTCAAGGCATTTTTCAACATAAAGTGCAGCCTTTCCAAACGCTGCCTTTGATTCGGCGGAAGCCATTTCATATTCTTGCCGTAGTTCTTTTTCATCCTTTGCCAAGCGAATTCCACGTCCGCCACCACCAAATGCAGATTTGAGAAGAACAGGAAACCCAGAATCCTTTGCTATAGCGACGGCTTCATCGAGATCCTCCACTACGCCATCACTTCCCGGCACCAATGGAACTCCTGCTTCTTTCATCACTTCTTTACACTTCATCTTGTCACCGGTGACTTCCATAGCTTTACTTCCAGGCCCTATGAATATTATCCCATTCATCTTGCATGTCTTTGCAAATCCTTCGTTCTCAGACAAAAACCCATATCCTGGATGTATTGCATCCGACCCTGATTGCTTCGCAATCTCAATAATTCGCTTCATATTCAAGTAACTTTCTGTGGCCGCTGCTGGTCCGATGTTGTACGCTTCGTCGGCTCTTTTCACATGTACTGAGAGTGTATCTTCGTCTGAAAATACCGCAACGGATTTTATTCCCAGTTCCTTACATGCACGGACTACCCTTAGAGCGATCTCGCCTCTATTTGCAATCAGAATTTTGCTTATTACCTTGGTCGTAAATTATTCACCTCTATAAATTTATGTTCCCATGCTTCTTCCACGGGTGTGTCTCCCTTTTAGTAGATAAGGAATCAAGCGCCCTAATAATCATAGGTCTAGTTTCCATTGGATCTATAACCAAATCAATAATTCCCTTCTCTGCTGCAATATAGGGATTGGCGAACTTTTCTCTGTACTCTTTTGCAAGAGCCTTCTTGGTTTTTGCCAGGTCGTCAGATTTCTTGAGATCTCGACGGTGTATTATCATTATTGCAGCCTCGGGTCCAAGAACCGCAATCTCAGCTGTTGGCCATGCAAAATTCATGTCAGCTCTAAGGTTTTTGCTCCCCATAGCGATGTAAGCGCCGCCGTATGCTTTGCCTATTATACATGTGATCTTGGGCACAGATGCTTCGCAATAAGAGTACAGCAACTTACTCCCATGACGAATTATACCGTTGTGTTCTTGATCCGCTCCTGGCAAGTAACCAGGGGTATCTACCAAGGTAACTATGGGAATGTTGTAGCAATCACAAAACCTAATGAACCTCGCCGCTTTGTTGGAAGAATGTATATCCAAAGCTCCAGCAAGATACAAAGGCTGGTTGGCGACAATTCCCACAGATCTTCCTCCCATTCTTGCAAAGCCTACAAGAATGTTCTCTGCGAAAAGTTCATGTATCTCAAAAAAATCTCCATCATCAACGATTGATTTGACTATTTGCTTCATATCATATTGTTCATACGGATTTTCAGGGAGTATAGACGCAAGGGCAGAATCGATCCGATTTGGATCATCTCCCGTTTGATGTGTTGGAGGAAACTCACTATTATTTTGCGGAATATAGGAAAGCAGTTTTTTTATCTTATCAATACATCCGTATTCGTCTTTTGCTACAAAATGCGCCACGCCAGACTTAGTGGCATGTGTTATCGCACCTCCTAACTCTTCAAATGAAACTTCTTGCCCTAACACTTCATGGACTACCTCGGGTCCTGTAACAAACATTTGCCCTATATGTTCCACCATGAGAACAAAGTCAGTCATTGCAGGAGAGTATACTGCACCTCCAGCACAAGGACCGATACTGGCAGTTATCTGAGGAATGACCCCCGATGCGAGGGTGTTCCTATAAAAGATGTCCCCATAACCGTCTAGACTCATTACGCCTTCTTGAATTCTCGCGCCTCCTGAATCCAGAATCCCTATAATAGGAACGCCCACCTTAAGGGCATGATCCATAACCTTTACGATCTTTTTTCCTGCCATTTCACCTAGCGAGCCTCCTAGCACGGTAAAGTCGTAAACGTAAACAAACACCTTTCGTCCATCAATGGTGCCAAATCCTGTCAATACCCCGTCTCCAAAATAAGTCTTGGTCGAAGGATCATCATTCCTGTGGATTACGTATTTATCAATTTCGACGAATGAATCCTCATCTAATAGAAGGCTAATTCTTTCCCTGGCAGTCAGTTTACCCTTATCATGCTGGGCGGAGATCCTCTCCGGTCCCCCCCCTTCTTCAGACAGCTTCTTGATGTGATATAACTTCTTAATCTTATCCTCGTGCATGGCTTGAGTCATATGCCAAGAATTAGGTATATAAATAATTACGCACGTTTATAAACGCATCTTGGTTTGAAAGATATTCACAAAGCTGCTATCTAGAAAAAGTGAGAGAAGAGACCAATACTATAAAATCCAACATATCAAGAATACCTGGTAGCTTTATGTAGGCGAAATTTTCATTCTCTGAGTCCTGATCTCCCCCCTCGTGCCCGCCGAAAATAATTCATTCCTAAGTTGTAATTTTCAAATAGAGTCTCGAGTGTTTCTATTTCGGCTACTAACCTCTGTACGTGAGAATTATCCCATTTTTCTGCCTTTTTCAAATATTCCAACTCGTCAAGTTTTTCCTGGATTAGCCTTGTCACGGTCTTCTCGTACTCGCTAGACATTGCTGCTTGAAGATAGATTAGTGGTTAGAATAATAAACCTTCTTAATAATGCAAGAAGGACACTTCTTAATAATGTAATAGGGACACCATCTTTATTTTCTATGTAGTTCACTCAATGTGAGATTTTTTTGTAATAGTGCGTAGAGGTCTCTCTTATTCAATTCATTGAACCAATATTGATTGTAATGATTAACGTACAGAAAAAGAAATTCTAAGAATGGTCTGAAGCCATACCCATTCGGAAGCATATCTAATGCTATTCTCGCCTCTTCCAAGTAGGTCGAGCTTTTTCTCATCGTAAGTTCGAATGCTTTTTGCACGTCCCCAGTGATAATGCTATAGTACAACGGCCAAGATGGAATTTTTATAGATCCGTTTCTAATTGCATCCTGGATCTCGTTTCCACATCCTACACCTTCACTGGCCTTTGCCATACCCAAATGATAGATTTCACCAAGTGGTTTCCTATCAAGTGCCATATTTCTAGCAGCAGTGCCCATAATGGCGCGATACTTCTTATAGCAACCCATCATGTTCTCATCTGTGACAGACTCAGGCTTAGCTTTGAGCCTCTGATCAATATACTGTCCCACTCTGGCGTCCTTAAAGCCTTCTTCAAATGATCTGAGTACTGCGTCCCCTCCGACAGAAATTTTTTGTCTTGCAACCTCAAGTATATATGGATTCATCAGCCTATAATCATCCAGATAATCCAAATCCTCATCTTTGTCAATGATCCTGTCCATGGGTTCACTGAGATCTATCGCGATAATGTGCCCATCTATGATTGTAGTCCTAACCTCAGAACTGATACTCTCCTGAAAGAATGCAGCTGCTCCATCAAACAACGCGTTTAGAACAGGGAAAGTCATTAAGACGAAATTAGAATTTAAGATGCGCTCCACTCTATCTGCGAGAATTTCTGGACGAGAAATTCTCGCCATGACATCCTGTATTTTAGAGTCATCGAGAACCATCTCTGAAGACCCAATTTCTTCCGAGAATTTTCTAAGTGAACCTGATGGGTTTTGGTCAGAGATAATTAGCTTGTGTAATGATAACAAGTATCGTTTGGTAAAGTCCTGAAATTGTTCTTCTGTTTCACGACTGTATTTACTAAACTGCTTGTATCCCTTCTCTCTCAACAGAGCTTGCTTGATTATATCTCGCCCTGCTCTAGTACTCATTAAGGTGCTTTTCTTGAATAGGAATTCATCTTTACCATTCATTTATATTGATTTTCACCGGAACCTTGTTATTTAAGTTTCAGCCTCAATAATCAGTCGCACTACAAGCTCTGAAGGTCATACTTTTCTGGACTAACTAAACAATAGGCTATCGTGATGCCATTGCTACCCTTTCTTGTTCATTTTTCTTTTTTATAGCGTGGCTGGCCATTTCATTGTCTGAAGCTAATATAAGTTCCTTTGCAAGAGCTTCCTCTATAGCTTGTGGGTTAGAATACGTAGATTCTCTAACCCCCTCAGCTATAAAACGTAGAGCAAGATCAACACGTCTTAGAGGAGCTACGTCGACAGAGACGTGGTAAACTACACCTCCGTAAACAATTCGAGTAGTATCTTCATTTGGAGAAGCGTTCACGACAGCTTTCACAAATACCTCTAGGGGATTCTTGCCCGTTTCCAGGTGTATCATCTCAAAGGCAGTCTTCAACACATTCAGAGATTTTGTCTTCTTGCCACCCATCCTGCCGGTATTCTTCGCATATCTTTTTCCAAAATGCATTAACTTGTTTGCGAGCCTTTCCACAATGTTAACTTCCGACTTCTTTAATCGCTGATGTTCATGTCGTCCAAAAGTAATGGGAATAACAGATGGCTTTAGCGATATCACTCTCTGAAGGCCAATATCTCCGATTTCTATCTTTCTTGAGTCCCACTTGTTGAATAAAAGCAGATTTGCTTGTTCCTTTCCACTCATATCAATTATCTCCGTGGTTTCTCCTTCCGTCCTAAGACTAACTCATTAAGGGATACACCATTTACTTTAAAGACTCTCCATCTTACTCCAGGGATATCACCCATTGCTCCTCCCATTGAACCACCAATTCCTTCGAGCATTACCTCATCATGTTCATCTACGAAATTCAAGGCCCCGTCCTTTGGCAAGAAAGCTGTAATGGTTTTTCCATTCTTTATCAATTGTACACGAACACATTTCCTCACGGCTGAGTTCGGCTGTTTCGATTCAATCCCGACCTTTTCAAGGACAATTCCCTTTGCCTGAGGAGCGCCTTCAAGAGGGTTCGCTTTCTTGTCTAACATCAGCATCCGTCTCTTGTAATACTTGTTTGACCAGCGGGCACGCTTTCTCTTTGTCTTAAGTACACGCCCTGAGAACAAACCCAACGGAGATTTTGCCAACTAGTCCAGAACCTCGTTTCCAATCATTCTTTCAGATGCACTTGTTATCAAAACATTGGATATTTGAAAGTACCTCTTCGCCAGTAACCTAGCCTTCTCAGCATTTCTTCCTTCCTTCCCTACTACCACACCTTTTCGCTTTGCGTCCACTAGAACCACAGCTTGCTTGGAGCCGTCTGTTCTCTGAGTGATTTTTACTTCATTTACCATCTGGGGATTCAGTATATTGCGAACGAAATCACTCGCATCATCAGAATATTCGACCAGTTCTACTTTTCTAGTCACAACATTTTGTAGTTGTCGTATAGTCATACCTCCCTTACCTATGGCTAGGCCCATCTGGCCCTTATTCACAATAAAAATAACACGATCCATTTTGTCATCGACTACGCAATCCCTAGCAGTTACGCTCGTAATACTCTGAAAAAGAGACATAAGTCGCAATTCGTCCGAAGTCAGCTTGATTTTTTCCGTCAAATCTTAAATCCCCTTATAATCACAAGTGCAAAAAGGCCATACACGCAATTCGCAAATCATGCATCTGATTGATTGTCGCCAATTTAAGTCTTCCATGTTCTGCGCATGACCATATCTGCACTAACCTAGACCAAAAAGACTAGTAATTGGAGATATAATGCATGACGGAATCACCAAGTTACAATTTCTAACCCGCCACATTATCACATTGCATGAATTCGAAACCATACAAATAGTTCACTTTTCAGAGACGATGTTTCGAATTTCTTCTTCAGAGCCTGTCCGTATGGAAAGCACGGATATCCTATGTGGTCGATTACAAGCCCTTCCTAACATGACCGATGTCCCATAAAATTTGAGTACTGGAATACCAATAGCCTTTGCTTGATCTTCAATACCGGCCCTGTCCCTGTCACTAACTGAATCAGATACAAGTATCAGTTTTGAGCCTTTGGCAGATCTCATTACTTCCTTAACCCCCTTCTTGTACTTGCCACTTGCTACTGCTTCCTTAATCAGTTTCTCTAGCGCCTTCATCAGCACTCTCCTCCTCCTTTACTTTCATATAAAGATCAACCATGCCAGTACCAACGGGTACAGTAGCTCCTACTATAACGTTTTCTGTGACTCCCCTCAAAGTCTCTACCTGCCCCTCAAGAGAAGCCCTCGCAATTGTGGGAACTGTAATTTCAAATGCTGCTCGAGCTAATACGGAGGTTTTTGTCCCTGCAATACCATGCCTTCCTATCTGTTGGAGGTACCCTTTAGATGACATCAAGTCAGCCACCAACATAATATGTCGGAGATCGACCTCCAACCCCTGTTCCTCCAAAGTGTTTGTGATTTCTTTTACTAATGCCGTTCTCGCAGCCTCTATTCCTAATGTCTGCCAAATCTCGTAGACATTATTAGTCGAAACCCTCCTGGTGTCTACACCAGGGATTTGAACCACCTTAGATAGGTTAGAGCCTGACGTTTGTATAACCCATTCTTCGTCTTGCTTTACGATGGTAACTCTTTCGATATCAGGCACACCTTTAACCCTCACGTTCAAAAGTTTGTTCTTTAATGTCAAGATCGTTTGGGCGTCTGGGTCGTCAGGAATCGAGACTCGTATGTGATAAGGTCTATCTTTCATACTAATGTCATATTTCTTCTTTGAACCTTTCAGTACATCAAATACCTGCTCAAGTTCACATCCGCGCTCAGTAAGCTGTGCCTCAGAGAAGTAAAAGTTAAGAATTCCGCTGTAGTCGATATCAGTTTTCTCTATCAGGTCAGAAACTCGAGTGTAAATAATCTCTTTGGCAACTTGTAACGCTTTTTCCCTACTCACCTTGTGTTCTTCATCCAAGTAAATATCCATGGTGGGTGTAACTGGTTTCTTTCGTGCATCCACTAGCTCAATTAAACGAGGCAACCCCAATGTTACATTTCTTTCCTTTACGCCCGCAAAGTGGAAGGTTCTTAGCGTCATTTGTGTCCCGGGTTCACCGATAGATTGTGCTGTAACCACACCGACAGCCTCACCTGGTTCTGCCATAGCTTTTTCTGTGAAATCTACAATTTTTCGAACTACCTTTTCTACTCCTGCCTTGCTCAATCGGTTATTCAGCAGTGTCATCTCTAGATTAGACCTAACTTTTACATTGAGATTAGCGCCAAATGAGTTGAGAATCTTTGCAATTTCATCGTCAGTGACCTTCTTGCCTTCGTCTACAATTGCTTCACCTTCAATCAATCTGAGTATATTTACAGCCTCTCCATGGTCACTCTTTGCAGGATCAATACCATCTTCGCCGTACAAATACTGGATGATATTTCCATGAGGATCTCTCACAGTCAGGTCATACTCAATCTTCAGATGCTCTAACGCATTTATCAACCTCCTTTGCATGTATCCAGACTGCTGGGTCCTTACAGCGGTATCAACCAAGCCTTCTCGACCTCCCATTGCGTGGAAAAAGAACTCTAATGGACTCAATCCGTCCCTATAATTCGATTTAACAAATCCCTTCGCGTCAGGATTCGTATCATTTATCCTGAAATGGGGTAAAGATCTGTTATGATAACCCTTGTTGATGCGCTTCCCTCTAATGGACTGTTGTCCCAAAGCAGCAGTCATTTGACCTATGTTCAATGTTGAACCTCTTGCGCCGGTCGACGCCATGATTACACCAGAATTATCATCGGGAAAAGCTCGATCGGCTGTTTTTCCCGCCCTATCCCTAGCCCTTGACAATTCATTAACTACATACAGCTCCAGGGCTTCTTCGGGAGACAAACCTCGGGTCAAAGGGAGAGTCCCGTCCTTGTACTGTTTTATCAACTCGTCCACCTTTTCATATGCCCGCCCTATAATAGCACTGATTTCCTTCCTCGTTTCATCACTTAGCCACAGATCTGAATATCCATAGGAGAAGCCGCGTTGGGTCAAATAGGTTTTGAGTATGACAAGAATCGAATCCAAAAATTTTCTTGCCGTATCATTTCCATAATCCTTTGCTATACGGTGGAGCACACTATCTGGCTCTTCAGCACCAATCGATGCCTTATCTATAACTCCCCCTAGGAGTTGGCCGTTTCTGATTACGACATCTTTTCCCTCACCTTTGGATGCTTTGTTCCATTTGGAGGTTATAACAAAATTGAAATCATCAGGGAAGAAAAGTGAAAAGAGCTGCCTGCCACTATAAAGATGATAATCCCCATCTTTTGAATGTGCCTGAGGCAGCACACCCTCATAACCCCCACTCAAAGCCATGTTAGCGAATTCCTCTCTATTCAGAAATGTGTCCTTTGAAGTGAGAATATAGGCTCCGGTAATGAAATCTCTAATGCCACCAATAATCGGCCCACCATATCTAGGAGATATCAACTGATCCTGAACTCGCATTAACAACGCAGCCTCAGCTCGAGCCTCTTCGCTTTGAGGTACATGTAAGTTCATTTCGTCACCGTCAAAGTCTGCATTGTAGGGGGGACAAACTGCTGGGTGCAACCTAAACGTGCGATAAGGAAGAACTCGGACGTAATGTGCCATGATGGACATTCTGTGAAGTGATGGTTGACGATTAAAGATCACGATATCGCCATCTGAAAGATGCCTCTCCACAACATAGTTTGGCGCAAGAGATTCGGCGACCATCTCCCTGTCACTCACATAGTCGAGCCTAATTTTGACTCCGTCAGGTCTAATAATGTAATTTGCTCCTGGATATACGTTGGGTCCATTTACAACAAGTGTTTTCAGACGTTCAAGATTCCATTGGGAGACAGTCTCTGGAATAGTAAGCTTCTTTGCTACATCAACAGGTACACCCACGCTGGAGATTGTCAGATTGGGATCGGGTGAAATTACTGTTCGGCTAGAGAAATCGACTCTCTTCCCAGACAGGGATCCTCTAAATCTACCTTCCTTCCCCTTCAATCTTTGGGTGAGAGTCTTCAAAGGTCTTCCAGAACGGTGATGTGCTTGTGGGATACCAGAGACCTCATTGTCAAAGTATGTAGTCACATGGTATTGCAATAGATCTACCAGATCCTGAACTATTAATGGAGGTGTACCGGCCTCTTTACTCTCCTTTAACCTCTGATTAACGCGTATGATATCTACTAATTTGTGAGTCAGATCGTCTTCCGACCTAATGCCTGTTTCAAGTATTATTGAGGGTCTCACGGTGACCGGCGGTACTGGCAGAACCTGCAACACAAACCATTCCGGTCTTGCTGTTTTAGAATCGTATCCAAGCAAGAGAAGATCGTCATCAGGAATATTCATCATTCTTTCCCTAATAGTAATTGGGAGCAATCGATTCTCCCCAGCTTCAGTCTTTTCTACAAAAATAGTTGGTTTCGTAAACACCAACTCGTACTGTTCCTTTTCGCAGTGTGGACAAACCTTAACTTTCTTTGCCTTCTCTATTATTTCATCCTTGATGTTCTCTAGTGTTATTACCGAATATGCAGCTTTTGCGTTCCGCAAGGCACGATATTTTTCGATATCGCTATGGCCTAATTTCACTCTGCTGCATGATCTGCAGCACGTGATAAGCAATTTATGGATATCATCTACGAATGCGATATGAAGTACCGGCTCGGCGAGCTCAATATGCCCGAAGTGTCCGGGGCACCTTGCTGACGTGTTCCCACAAGTCCCGCATTTTTGCCCAGGTTCAAGTGTACCAAGTCTATTGTCCATTAGACCTCCTTGTACAGGCATACCGTCTTCGTCATAGGTTTCTGGGGCAGTAATCTCAGCAACGCTGAATTTCCGTACTTCAACTGGTGACCAGATGCTAAATTTTATTCCGCCTAATATTTTCATCGATTCTTCTGGCAATTCAAAAATCTCC
>JAATVR010000110.1 GCA_014523665.1 Nitrososphaerales archaeon TH526 | reverse complement strand
TAAACTTTGTCCTTCGCTAACAGGCGCGGGGCAACATTTAGACTCATCATTTCCTGCAACAATAATTTAAAGGCATATGCGATTATGACAGAGGAGATCTTAGCTTTATCACCACATACCCTACAAATGTATCTGCGTTGTTTAACGTCATAATAAGCCAAGAGACCGCATCGCTCGCATACGTTTATTTCAGCTTTGTCTGACTCTTCTAGAAGACGATCTTTGAGCATCATTGAAGCGCCATATGCAATGAGGCAATCTCGTTCCATTTCACCAAATCTTAGACCGCCGCCTCTTGCTCGACCTTCCGTTGGCTGTTTCGTAAGCATCTGTACTTGACCTCTAGCCCTACTGTGGATTTTATCTGCGACCATATGATGTAGCTTCTGATAATAAACTACACCTACGTAAACATCGGCTGGGAATTTTTTTCCGGTTCTGCCGTCATACATTACTTCTTTTCCGGTAAATTTGAAACCGTATTCTTGCAATACATCCTTAAGTTGATCCAATTTTTCTCCTAGAAATGCTGATCCGTCTACGATTCTACCTCTTAGTGCGGCTGCTTTACCTCCAAGTGATTCCAGAAACTGACCAACTGTCATACGAGAGGGGAATGCGTGGGGATTAATCATAACATCGGGAACTATCCCGTTCTCAGAGTAGGGCAAATCCTCTTGACTTACCAGCATACCTACGACACCCTTCTGGCCGTGTCTTGATGCGAATTTATCGCCAATTTCAGGGATTCGCATATCGCGAACGCGTATTTTAAACATCTTGCCGCCTTCGACAGACTGAGTCATTATAACTGTGTCGACAACCCCATTTTCTGAGGGTCTAACCCCTATAGAAGTATCCCGCCTGTATGGTCCCTTGACCTCAAATTCTCTATATTCCTCCATGAATCTTGGAGGCGAAGTTCGACCAATGAGAATATCACCGCCTACTACTACAGCTTCATGCATTATGGCACCATCCTGTTCCAAGAGGCGATATGCCTTCTCCCCTCTGTAACCTCGTATATTCTCGTCCGATGAGGGTAGTTCGAAATTATCTTTCATACCTCCGGGATACTGCTTAGCCTCTGCTTCGTACACTCTATAAAAGAATGTCCTCCCAAACCCCCTATCTACTGCAGATTTGTTAAATACCACAGCATCTTCTATGTTATAGCCCTCATAAGGAAGAACTGCAACAATTGCATTCTGTCCAGTTGGCCTATCGTCTAAGCCTAACAAATTTATCGCTTTGGTACTAACCATAGGAGTTTGAGGATACAACATCAAATGTTGTCTCACGTAAGTGCTTGCATTCATCAACGGGGTTGAGAATCCAAGACTCTGTTTTGCCATTGCGCTCTCGTAGGTATTTCGTGGAGATTGGTTGTGTTCAGGGTACGGGATGATGGATGCCCCAACTCCTAAAATGGAGGATGGAAAAACCTCCAAATGTGTGTGTGTTGGGTCTATAACATCGGCAGCGATGTCAACATAGCAATTCTCCTCTTCATTCGCGTCAACTAATTCCAGGATGCCAGTGTGGAGAAGATCAGTCCATGAAAGGAATTTCTTTTGGATCTTTTCAATTATTTCATCGGTGATCAGTGAGCGACCATCTCTTACAATAATCAATGGCCTCAGCACACGGCCAGAATTGCAGCTAATATAAAGACGCCTAGTTGCATTATCGTTTAATGAACTGTAAAGATAGACACCCACATGAGGATGAATCTTACCAGATCGCCTCATTGTTCTTAACGTATTAGCTAGGTGGCCGCCGTCTTCTACGTATCCAACAAGCTGCCCATCAACAAATACCCTAGCTCCAATTCTCTTTAGGTTCTCATTCGCCTCGTCTACATGTTCAACGCCTAATTCGAAAAGCTTTTCAATAATCTCAGCCGATGATACACTCACTGATATAATGGCCGATAGAGCCAGGTTTTTCACCAGTCCACAATTAGATCCTTCCGGGGTTTCAGCAGGGCAGATGCGACCAAAGTGAGTTGCGTGGAGATCCCTTGCTTCAAAATTAGGCTGACTCCTACTAAGTGGAGATTGAATTCGTCTCAAGTGGCTCACCGTAGACATATAATTTGTCCTATCAAGCAGCTGAGTTACTCCAACTCGACCTCTTCCCCAATTTCCTGTTGCAATTGCATTATTTAGCTTATCAGATATTATCCCAGGTCGAACAGCTGCAGCAACAGCGTTAATTCCTCGCTTCTGACCTGACCGTTCGAGCTGGTACTTCATGTCGCGTATCAAATTCCTGAATGCAGTACGGAATAGATCTGCGAGCATTTGTCCGGCGAACTTTATTACCTTATTACCATAATGATCTTTGTCATCTGCGTCAATCCAACCAAGTTTAAGTTCGATAAGCTTACTGGCCGCCTCACCAAGGAAGAGTGCTTTTTCATGTCGGTTATCTGGGTTCTTTCCTAAATGAGGTAATAGTCCCCAATCAAGAAGAGTTTCAGCTCTCTTGATCTGAAATTCTTCAAGCATGCCCGGGGCAATACGCTTGCTAATATAGATTATTGCATCTCTACTTGTAAGAACATCGCTGGATTTTTCAAAAGAGGGTTCAAGCTCATCTTGTATGAGGGTATTCAATGATACCCCATTTGCGATGTCCTTGTCGGTTTCTAGTCCCAGAGCTCGTACCAATGTGATTAAGGGTACATCCACTGGAGATCCAGGTATTTTCGCTACTACAGATCCATCTGGTCTCATTATTAGTTCCAATTTTGCCCTATAGCCAACAATAGAGGAGTATACCTTCGCCTTGTACAAGAGAGTACCGGTGGCTTCTTCCATATCAACTATAATCTTGTTATAGGAAAGATCTTCTAATCCTACAATGACTCTCTCTGAACCATTGATAACGAAGTATCCACCCGGATCTCGTGGATCTTCAGCCAATTCTATCAGCTTGTGTTCTGGCATATTGTGCAGGATGCAAGCGTTAGACTTTACCATCACCGGCATGTCCCCTATGTGAATAAATCTAGATTCCAATATCTTGCCATCTTCTACGATGCTACATTCTAACATGATCGGTGATGCATATGTCAGATTTCGCAAGCGTGCCTCCATAGGTGCTACATGGGTAATCGAACCATCGAGCTCCATAATTCTAGGTTGCTGCAGCTTTATCTTTCCAAGCTTTATCTTGTAAGGATATTCGGAAGTCTCTATCTCTATTTCTGCAACTTCATCGATAATACTTTGAATCCCTTTCTCCATGAATTCATTGTAGGAATTCAAATGTTGTCTTGCTACTCCTTCCTTTCTCAAAATGTCATTTATAATAGGCCACAAAACGAACAACCACCACCTAAATTATTCCTATCCCTCTACCACATACCGGTAATATACACTTTCACCCGATGTAGCACTTTTGCGAGTAATCTTTATGATATCGCCAGGCCTAACGTCAAGGTCCTGCAAGCCTTTATCGCTTAACATGATGTACGGGAGTTGGCTGGGCTTAGCGTTGTATCGCTTCAGGACAGAGATAGCTTCGGGTTTAGGCAGAATCTCATGCTTGGGTTGATAAATATGATTGGTTATCTTCACAATCTTCTTCTCAATTGACAAATACTAGACTACCTCCTGTACTTAGTAAATGTATAAAGAAATGTAACATGCAATACAAATTCTGATACACCTACCCCCTTTCTCAATATATAGGTATATCTTTATCTGGTCTGAAAAATTCTACATCAGAAATTGAATAATTCCAAGAATTTCAAGCGGAATCAGTTTCAAGTCGTTCTTTCAGAAGCTCTCGTATTATTCAGTAATTCTTTGAAGCCAGTACCTCCTGTTGAAATCGACTATTGTGACTAATAGGTTAGAAGGAGAGGATATCTGCACCCGAGATTACGAGTATTTTTTGAGATCTTCCAAATTTCGACAAAGCTTTAAGATAACATTCCTTAGTGGACTTGAAAGGAACGAGTCCCAATTTTAGTAGATAATAGTCAGGTAAAGTTGATACTATTCCTAAATCATAATTTTTTGCTAGCTCCTCTAGAAACAATATATGTTCTAGGCCATCCAAGTATTGTTGTTTCCCTTCCAAGTGTTTCTGTATATCCAGTGTTTCTTGGACGTACATTTCTAAAGCCTCACAACCCATGCCCATATTATTTTCTGAGAGCAGCCCTGCCAGTCCGCCTTCCTTAACCAGCTCTATTACGTTCCAGAGAGAATTCAGAGACGAACATAAATTAAGATGTGATTCTAGGTCCTCACTAGGGCTTATCAATGTAGTTTGGCACTTTTCTGTACCAGTTTTCTGACCAAGATCCAATGAGCGAGTGGCACTTTTAAATGATTCAGAAATGGTTCCATGATGCATGCTAAAGATCTTTGGACTACCAACTATTTCGATCGAGGTAGCGTTCAGGTCGTCAATCGTTCGCAATGCAATTTCTAATGGTGAAAGCTTCTTGCGAGGGTTAGGTAAATTATTTGATCGTGCGTAAAAAGCTTCGTTCATATCTTTTGGGAAGAATTGTCGTAACAACAAGGTGGGAGTTCCACCGTAACCAAACAACGGATCATATTTAGCTTGGGAGATACAAAGTACATTCTTGTATTTGGCTAGTAGAGAAGATAGTGAACCGTCTGTCGCCTCGTGTACAGGGTAAGGCTGTCTTCGCAATGAATTCCTTAATGTCTTTAAAAGATTCGCGCAAGAAGCAAAAGCAACACAAGCATGGTTTTTTAGGACGGCACGTTGAACGATTTGGTCCACCAAATTTATGACCGCTTGTGAAACTGACAAAACAACTATGATTGTGTTATCAGTTACGTCCATATTGGACAGCTCATCCTCTATTTGTTGTTCTGCCAGGTAATCTGCAGGTGGAGTTGGATAGATGTGAGCTAGTAAATTTTCGTACTTTATGTCCACTACTACAGAAGTCTGGCCGTATTTTAGCCACAGCTCAGGCATATCATATCAACACCACCTAGATAGTTCGATACTGAACCTAAATTAGTTAAGAGATGGTTAGTCATAGGAGTGGCATTTTCATCAGGCGAATCAATTCTGTGAATTGCCAGAGGTTCCACAAACAACACTAGGTAATACACCATAAATATTGATCTATGCAATGACAGTACATGTTCAATGAACATTCTCGATTCTAAATTTCATCGCCCCTTTTAACATATGTCAATGTTGGCAATGAATAGCATACTTTACATCAATCTATCTCTAGACGCGATTCAGCAAAAATGTTGTAGAAGGAGAGTTACATCGTAGCAGATTGATTCTCAGAGGATACCGATAATGGGTGGGTCAAGAAATCAGATTTGAGAGTGATTAGCCTTCGTAGATCATCAGATTCTTTTCTTCCAGCAGATTGTGGAGATTATGCACAGCTCTGTATACTTCAGTTTCTTTCTTTGCTCCTGTGCAAACTAGTTTTCCGGAAGCGAATAACAAGATCACCGTTTTAGGATCCAGCATTCGGTGGATCAGCCCTGGAAATTGTTCAGGCTCATACATGCTCCTAGGCAGTACCCTAGCAGCAAGCTCTAGATGAATTTTGCCACCTAAACTCGCGGAAGCAACGATATTCTGTATTTCAATAATTGGTTCGTGCTCGATAGAAATGCCTCCTTTTTTCAATTTTTGGACTACATTTTTTACTGCTTTAATGGCTTGGTCCTCAGATTTAGCTCCAGTACATACCATCTTACCTGAACTAAAGATCAGAGTGGCAGTCTTTGGTGATTTCAATCTAAAAACTAACCCAGGAAACTGATCTGGATGATATTCCACGTCTGGAAAAATCTGGGTAATCAAATTGAGATTTACTGTTTGGCTAACCGTGGCTGACGCGACTACATTCTCAATGCTAACTATTGGTTTAGTCTGAGGCATACCCTATTCAGCCTTTATAAAGGAGAACTATATATACTGTTTACATTGAGATTTCGCCAGGTTTTGGTGAATGATGACTGAATCATTTTCCAGAATATTTGGTGCATAATGCGGGGACTATTGTGAACTGTCGTTTACGGAGTTTGGATATGAAATAATCAACTGACTTACTGGAACTAGAACAAATCTCAATCTGGCGATCACATGTCAATGGTGATTCAACATTTAGTTAAAGTAGATATTTTCCTGCTCCTTTACATTGTTCTAAAAGCATCGGTCGTAATAACAATGATTAAGAGCTTCTCACTATCAATAGATAAGACTCGAACTCAATTTGAGTATCTTTTTATTTGATAGATAGTAGGGCTTGTCTATTTCCAAATTTTCTGCAATAGTGAGGCTGAGGATCTGAACAACGAATATGGAAAATAGGATCTGTTCAAAGAGGGATTGGCGTACCTTTGGCTGAAAATAATAGGATCGATTATGTATTTTTTTCAATTGGTTATGAAAATTCGCAGACATTGAGTTTTTTACATTACTGTGGTCGAGAACGAAGACACAGTCCGACTTTTTCAAGCTAAAAATAGGTGAATGATAGTAGTCATCAAGAAGGTATCCAAACGACCTAAATCCAAAAAGTTCATGCATTTTGAATGCCCCATAGCTTGCGAGCGGATATGATATCCCGCCTCCAAGAAATAGGATCGACGGTGGTCTTCTTGTCAAGTCGACACCATACAGATTGACCTGGCTACGAGCATCATTCATTATTCTATCTAAGCTGTTCAAGTTGATGTTTATTCCTATCAACGCCATACATGTTATCACCGTAGCGGTGAATTCCAGAATACCAGTATTTGACGATTGACCGTGATGCAAATAATCCAGATTGATTGTATTACTACATGCCTCTCCTAGAGCACTTTTAGAGCGAGCAGTAACAGCAGTCGTTTTAATCTCAAATTTACGAGCAATCTTGGCAGCCTCAATGTTTGAACGAGTCCTACCTGAGGCGGATATGAAGAAAATTTCATGGTCAGATAGCATTTGTGGACAATGGAGTAAATCAGAAGGATAATAGGCAAGCATTGTGTGCTTGGAAAGGTATTCCATTAGCAGAGCGCAAGTGTACGAGTCACCTGAACCAACAAACAGCCCACTCCTAATACACCCGGATTTAGGAAGGCGAAGTCCTTGGAGATATTTTACCTGAGAATATACATCTTTCCTATACTGGCTAATCCACCCAGGCATGGTAAGATGTAACCTGTAAGATCAAGAAATTATTAAATCCCATGATATTTGAAAAGCCGACTTAGATGATCTCATCTTCGCGTTCTAATACTCTTCTTCAAATTCTTCCTCTCCTTCTTCTTCAATGTCTTCAATATCTTCATCAAGCTCTTCTCGCTCCTCTGCACTCTTATACGGCAGATCTGTTTCACCTGCTGTACCGCAGACAGGACATTTGAATTCGATTGTCTGACCTTCCAAGTCTAATAAGAAATCCTTTGAGAAAACTTGGTCACATTTAGAACAAACCAAGGTAGTTTGAATATTATCCTGGCTGAATTTGTGAGATTGGACTCGAAAAATAGTGCCTGCCATTCTTCTTACCTATAGAAAATACTCTTTTTTATAAGCCTTTGTGACTATTGGAAAAAATACACTGCTTTCCTGTTTAGAAAGATCTTAAGCCTGGCTTTGAATTGGAAATGAGTGCGAGAATATTTTCTCTGAGCTCTCTTTGCTCCATTAAACCTCGATGTGCCATTGTAACAACTAGGCTGTGATTTCTGACTCCTCTCATTTTCATGCACAGGTGTTCGCCCTCAGCTATGACGACGACCCCTTTAACTCCCATTTTGGTTATCTCGTCCGCAATCTGCTTTGTTAACCTCTCCTGGATCTGCATCCTACGCGAATACTTTTCTACGAGACGGGTTAGTTTGGATATGCCAAATACTTTTCCTTCCGGTAGATAGGCAATGTGAACCTTGCCATAAAAGGGGAGCATATGATGCTCACACATACTGTAGAATTGAATATCTTTGGCAATTATGGCATCGGTTTCTTCAGAGAAACTCACATCGAGTCCGGAGCTCATTGTGTAACCGGCAAATATCTCCTCAAACGCTTCTGCCATTCTTCTTGGCGTTCCGATCAGACCTTCTCTGTCGGGATTTTCACCCAACTCTATCAATAGTTTTCTTAGAATTTTTTCAATTTTCTTTTTGTTTAAGGTTCTACCCTTCTCCTTTTCCTGTAACAATATCTTACTATAGGACTCCATCACCAGTACACATTTGTTCAGATATTATTCTTACTCTCTTAATAGAACTATTCAATCTCCAAAACAATGGAGAGAGGCAAGTTGAAATGAGGGTTCACTTAGCATATATTGTTCTATCTTGGATATTTGCTTCGCTAAAACTTGATATTCGATTGATACATGATTCACACGCGCCACAGTGTACTGGTTCGTTTAGACTATTTCGTGATTCATCTGAATAACAGCTCCAGGTATCGAATATCTTATCCCCTAGAAGATCGTACCCAATCTTGACCAGTTCATTCTTGTGGAAGTTCTCTTTCGCGGGACACCAGATCTCAATTCGCTCTCGTAAACCAAGGTTTATGGCGTCAAAGTCAGATTCGTACAACATGTCTGCAAGAGAGCTTACGAATTTTGGTCGGCAATCAGGATAATTCTGGTCGTCAGCATGTGCTCCATATACCAAAACACCAATATTGAGACTAGCAGCCCACGCTGCGCTTATCGTCAAGAAAATTGAGTTTCTGTGTGGAACAACTATTGACTGCTGAAATTTTTCTGGAATAATTGTGTTATCTCCAGTCAGGTTATTTTCATTGCCGTAAAGATCTTTCATGAAACCTATATCAACCTCCTTATGGACTTCAGATCCTAATAACGTAGAAAAAAACCGTGCTCTTCTCATCTCCTCTGTCGACCTTTGACCATAACGAAAAGTAATTGTATATGGCGCAAGATTCAAAACTTGCCTAACGTAGAATGCCGAAACCACAGAATCTAATCCACCGCTAAGTATGCAGACAGCCTTCTTTGAGATCATGCCCTAAATATGAAGCCCGATATTATTGACTTTTCGCCCAAAGTACCTCACAGATTTACATTCACTGACATTCAACCTATTTCAAGAAGAGTTCCAGACGAAAATGAATGTTGCCCACTGACAATTATCGTCAATCCTCATTTCGGACACTTTCAGGATCTACAAAAAAAGTTAGTATCCACAAGGGGCAGCTAATTAAATTGTATCTTGCACTTCGACAAAGAAGTCGCTGTATTGAAATTTGGATTTTCTACCTTGTACTCCAATGCGTGAATCGAATGAGGTGATTCGTAGAATCCTTGAAGCGACTTTTTTAATACATTTTACCCGCGTCAGCATGCAATCCAAACGAATTCGATGAATATTCCTCCACTAATATATATCCCTACTGACTAACAGACTGGTAACATAGATCAGAGCATGAGGTTAATTTTTATCATCGGTACAAGATGATTAATTCATGATTATTGAAGAAGGAGCGTATGTACTTCTTTACCACTCTCCTCAAAAAACTTGGTTGGTAGAGGCAACCACTGGAAAGAAGTTCCACACCCATCTAGGCGTGCTCGATATAGGAGAAGCAGTAGGCTCGACCTTTGGTTCCCATCTTTTGTCTTCTAAAGGAAAGAAAGTCATTTTACTAAAACCATTAATATACGATTTTGTGATGAAATCAGAAAGACTAACTCAGATTGTGTACCCTAAGGATCTGGCGTATATCGGGATACGAAGTGGACTCACAAATGGTTCACGGGTTCTAGAAGTTGGTACCGGCAGCGGAGGATTAACGACTTACATAGCGAGTATAATTAGACCTACTGGACACGTATATACGTTTGACGTAAATCCAAAATTTAGCGCAATTGCCAAGAAAAACATCAAAAAGGCAAATCTGTCTGAATTTGTCACGTTTCATGATCATACACGGTTCCATGAGGCAAACTATGGTGAGGTAGATATAGTAGTCGTTGATATTGGAGACCCCTGGACAATGATCGAGAAAACGTATGAATCGCTGAGACCAAGTGGAACCCTCGTAGCGATATGCCCTACGATGAATCAATTAGAAAAAATGTCCTCGACACTAACCGAGTTCGGGTTTGTATTCATTGATTCCACAGAGTTGATGATACGGAACATCGAAGCCAGAGAAGGAAAAACACGTCCAGCGATGAGGATGATTGGTCATACAACCTACCTCATTTTTGGAAGGAAAGCACTATAGGGTGCAAGCAGCGCGTTTTGCAATAGATACGTAGGAACGCAAGTCTAAAATTCCCGTCATACGCCAAGAATCTGTTTGAGTAAAGCGCGGTAATCGACGGTTTCTTTGGAGCTTCCAGGTGACGGAAGCTCAAATACTAGTGGAATGGGCTTTTTAGATCGCAATTCAGTTAACTGGTATCGAATCTGCTTCCCGTAGTCATCGCTAACAAGAATCAGTCCAACATCATCGCTATTACTAATTTTGCCGATCTCGTTCAATACATCTTCAGCAGAATTCGCTTTCACGCCTTCCACGCCTGCCAACTGAAAGCTGGTAATAAAGACCCTGCTACCTACAGCAACCACTCGCAACTTTGATCAAAAAGACTCTGCCAAGGTCCCCTTTTATTCCTTCTGTGGGGTGAGCATTTCAAAGGGTCATCAAAAGCGAATAAAAGCCCAAGATTGAGGAAATATGATTTCCAAAACCAGAGTCGCCATTCAGGTGCGTGCTTACAATACGCCGGCTATAGATTCTACTGGTTGTCC
>JAATVR010000109.1 GCA_014523665.1 Nitrososphaerales archaeon TH526 | reverse complement strand
TATCTAGTCCATAATATGAATGCAACCAACCCCAATAGGCCCATAAACAAAAGTAATGTAGCCTTCCACAAGCTCCCGCTAGCTCTGTCGCTAATATCCCACATACCTCCCGCCAAATGGGATCGATCGTTTTCCCTCTTCAGATGTTCATAGCTATAGACCTGCTGCCAATCAGCAGGGGGTGTCCATTCTCGATTCACGCGGAACTCCTCATAGTTGTAAGTCCGATCATACTCTTTCCTTGATTGGTCATCCGATAGTATTTCGTACGCTTCCACAACCTCCATAAACTTTTTTCTGGAAGCTTCCGAGTTTCTGTTCCTGTCCGGGTGATGTTTTAGCGCCAGCTGCCTAAAGGATCGTTTAATATCTTCGTGGGATGCCGATTGATGCAGGTTCAGTACGTCATAGTAATCGGACACAATTAATTAATCGGGCAGACCCATAAATAATTATTCTGTGTAGACCAGCTCCTCACTCTCCTCCCAAGAACCTTCAGCTCAACGGTGCCGTTTCCACTCTTCTTTTGTATTTGACGGATTCTAACCTGTCAATCCGAGGAAATCAAATAAATATGCAAAAACTCGCATAAAACGAATCGATGAATGACAGCTTAACAGCATCAGATCTTAGATGTGTTATTCAGATGCAAGATGCAGGTTTCAAATTCTCTAGGCTGCACAGAAACCTACCTCCTCCATCACTAATTGAGGCTGCCATTCATAGGCACGAAGGGGAACTCTCTACAACCGGGGCTCTCTCTGTCAGAACAGGTAAGTTTACTGGCCGATCACCTGATGACCGATATATTGTTGATGATGGGTTGACACATGATTCAGTTGATTGGGGAAAAATAAATCATCCAATGTCTCCTGACAAGTTTGATCAAATTTTCAATAGAATGAAAAGATCCCTTGAAGGAAAGGAAGCTTTTGTCTTCGATGGATACGTTGGAGCAGAGAAAGAGAGCAGGCTCCCTATTAGGACAATAACAGATAATGCATGGCACAATCTCTTTGCGATGCAGATTTTCATACGTCCAACCCCTTCAGAACTTCTAAGCCATAATCCATCTTTTACATTACTTTCTATAATTGATTTCCAAGCTTGCCCAGAAGTGGACGGAACGAAAAGTGAAACCTTCATCATTCTCAATCTCACGAAGCGCCTTGTGCTAATTGGATCAACGTCCTACGCAGGAGAAATAAAAAAATCAATGTTTTCAGTAATGAATTATCTGCTTCCTCTCAAAGATATTTTTCCTATGCATTGCTCTGCGAATATAGGTAGAGATGGAAGGACCGCTCTTTTCTTTGGCTTGTCAGGCACAGGAAAAACGACACTTTCGGCTGATCCAGAGAGACGTCTCATTGGAGACGATGAACACGGATGGTCAAAAAATGGCATCTTCAACTTTGAAGGTGGATGCTACGCAAAATGTATAAACTTACAGAGATCTATGGAACCACAAATTTGGAATGCAATAAGATTTGGTTCGGTCATGGAGAACGTTATCCTTGACCAAAATCGTGAACCCGATTTTGATGACGAGTCGTTAACAGAAAACACGAGGGTCGCCTACCCCATTGAATTTATTCCAAATGCTGTTTTACCAAGTATAGGGAATCATCCAGATGTCATCATATTCCTTGCAGCAGATGCGTTTGGGGTCCTCCCGCCGATTGGAAGATTGTCAAAAGAACACGCAATGTATCACTTCATGTCCGGTTATACTAGTAAGTTAGCTGGCACAGAGAGGGGCATCACTGAACCACAAGAGACTTTTTCTCATTGTTTTGGCGCCCCTTTCATGATGTTGAAACCAAGAGAATACGCAGACATGCTTGGTAAAAGAATTGGCGAACATAATTCAAAGGTCTATTTGATAAACACAGGATGGGTAGGAGGACCTTATGGGGTTGGACGCAGGATGAACCTTCAACACACTAGGTCCATGGTGAAAGCTGCAGTCAATGGCGATTTAGAAAAAGTTTCGTATACACGACACGAAATATTCAATGTGGAGATTCCAGTTTCATGCCCTGGTGTTCCAGATTATATCCTTGATCCTATCAACACATGGTCTGACAAACAAAAGTACCTAGAATCGGCTAAAAGACTCGCTTTTCTCTTCGTCAAAAACTTCGAGAAATTTGGCAGTATGCCGGTGGAAGTCATTAAAGCAGGACCCAGAAAACAGTAAATGAAGAGTAGCCCGGAGCAGATTCGAACTGCTGTCCTCAGGTTTCTTTTCTTGTAGATCCAGAGCCTGAAATCCCTAGCCCTCAACTAAGTTTGGCCACTAGATTCGGCACACGTTTCTGACGTGCTCGACCGGGCTTCCGAGCTGTGTGGATCAATAAACCAGGACTAATATTTGACTGTAACGCTCAGACACATTGAATCTTTAGCCACAATTACCAGTTCAGGATTTCCTGTGTAAAGCAAATTTTGAAGATTTATGATACTAAATTGCTCTGAAAATGTCGTTCTATATTTTCTTTTCAAGCAGGTAATTCCTCCTCTGATATAACCAATAGGTTACTAGGACAAGCAATGCAGCGAGAAAAGCTCCACTCAGTAATGTATTCGGATTTTCGTATGGAATGCATTTATATTCGCCAGCATAGCAACCGGCAAGATAAAAAAGGCAATTCCAGACGGAATGAGATACCACTGCAAACCAACCCTTACCAGAAATCCAGACTCGAAAACTAAAAAAAAATGAGGGGATTACAAATAACCAATTGACATATGCGAGGCTCAAAACGGACATATCTTCGGTGTTAATGAGATGGAGAAAAACCCAAACCAATCCTCCAATTAGAGGAGCACTTCCATTCGCTAACCCGTACAAGGGTATACCAAAAAATAACGACTCTTCGATAGGTCCAGCCAATACTACAGAATCAAAATATCGAGGAATATTGGGTTCAACATAATCGGGAATTGTCGTTTGTATCAAAAGTGTACCAATAAGGGCAACAAGAAGACCTAAAGAATGGTAAAAGCCGAACATTAACAACAAATATGGAATCGATGTTCGCTGAAATTTGGATAGCCATCGCATTGGATTCAAGTCTTTTGTGATATAGCCTAGCATTCTGTTCTTGCCTCCAATTTTTGTTTCAACCGTTATAAAGCTGCATGCCTGCCGATTAATTGAGATCTTGCGGAGGGGATGCCCTTAAGTTACGCTGGACTATCATCATGACAGACAAGGCTTCCCGATAGTTACATCGATGGATGTTTTGCAGTTCATCCGATGAAATGTGTAATAGAAGTACAATTATTTCCACTATGCAAGTATAACCTAGTCCACCAAAATAACCATCCACCATCAATGCCAGACGATCGTCATTGTTTCCGAAAACAACAACTTATTGGACAATCCCTAAATATCTTTTATAAGGATAATATCGTAACTTGATCTGTATGGCTTCTGGTTCCCGGAATGCATATTTGCGATATTCAGATAATTTTGTCTATTTTTCATCACTTTCCATGAAATTTGGGTCTTTGTGAATGTATGGCGCTGATTGCGCTATTGACGCTGTTCCCAGAATCTTCTACAATTATTAGTATTCTAGAGGTCTCTTCTTGCGCATCTAGGTTGAGAATGTTAATACCATGCTCACCCACAGTGCTACTTGCTAAAGATGCAATTCGAGGACTCTTCCACATATTGTCTCCTATCATCGTAACTACACCCCTTTGATATATTATGTCCACCTTTGAACTATAAGCTCTAAAGTATCGTTCATTTCTTCTTATGAATTCTGCATCCAGGAAAAGTATTCTGGAGATTTCAAGGTCATCGACTCGGTAAGGAGACAGTTTCACAAATTCATGGTATTCTCTTACTTTTTCAAGCATTGCTAATAAATGTGAAGCAGAGACTGAATCCATTCTTACAATTGCACAGTTTTTTTTACCAGTAACGATCTTGATGAGATTCTCGTCCCCGTCATTTGGCAATTTCCTCTTGATGATCGTGAATCGTGAAGGAGATGACATATCGGTTACCGTTATAGGAATATCTAGCCCGTTGTCATCGATCTCCTTTATTGCCACTGGATCGAGAATCTTCATACCAAACATCCCTGCTAACCTAGCTTCGTTATAAGATAAATGAGTAACGTAATGCAGTTCGTTCTTGACTACCTTAGGATCGGCGCTTTGCACCGCGCCGTCTTTCTCGAAGTCTATTCTGACGTCGTATTTGTCGTTAAGAAGGATGGCAATATCTGCAGCAGTCCTATCAGAACCGCCACGTTCATAGGTAGTCTCTAGTCCATCGGTTGTCTTTCCTATGAACCCTCCCATGGTCACAACTTCGTTATTTTCAATCAGATCTAGCAAAGAAGATATGCTTCTTCTAGAATCTTCCAAGCTGAAGTTTGCACCTTCAAAATTGTCATCCGTTATAATTGGCCAATGTGTGATGCTAACGTGTCCGGATTTAAAGCCACTACTTCTTAAGACATAATCCATCAAGTAAGACATAGGAATTTCGCCGCTGTATGCCAATGTCCTTGATCTAACAACATCCACAAAACGCCTATTTTCAGCAGCTTGTTTAAGAGATACAGTCACCTCATGAAAAAAGGAGTTCAAGAGATCCGTGAATTCTTTCTTGCAGACAGAGTCAAGATAATTCGATGATAAAACGTCGTACACGTTTCTTAGTACTTGTAAATCAGTTGGTTGCGTAGAGGCAAAACTCTTGCCTTTGCTTAATGCTACATCAGTCATCGAAACATTCTTCTCATCGTACTTAATGATGGGCGCAGAAAAAACAGCAACTATTTTTGCCTCTTCCATAAGTTGCCTTATCCGCTCTATAACTGAGGGAAGTAAAGATCCATGCACACCAAGGGCGCTCCCTCCGAATTTCGCTACAATAACTCCGACCAAATCAGCTATTCGTAAATTTTGCACCATATCAAACCATATATTTGCTATCCTTATTTGGTCGGCTTTAATATATATCAGTACATGCATTTCATAGATCAAAAAAGGTCCTGGACCTTTCTAACCAAATAAAGATTCGGCTAAATACAATACATAATACCTCCTGAAACGATAGGTATCTTGGGGAGATCAGATAACTCCTTGACTCTAGCTACGATTGCGTTAAACCAGAGGCTATCAATTCCTTGACTCCAAATGGTTACCTTCTTGAATCGCCTTTCTGATCCCCCTGCAAAAAATCCAGTGCAATCTTCCGCGGTCATGTTATTGTATTTCTGACCAATCTCTGCCACAATAGTCTCGGCTTCCATTGGCAAGTAAAGTATAGTAAGTGTCGGGAAAGGAACAGTATTCTGCGTCGAAGAGGTTCCATCTTCCATATGGCAGATATTTCAAAGTCACAGTTATATCTGGATTTCGAGAAATTGCAAGAACACTATCATTGAGAATTTGATCACGTAGTAAGGTGATGAGAAATGCAGATTAAATATTAGCTTCTCTGATGGCCAATTGATAGGTAGGGAGAATACAGTCGATAAAGACGTGAGTATAAAAATCTAGAGAGAACCAGATGGTAATTGTGCCCTTTCCAATCATAAAGCAGGTTGTTTTTTGAATTCATAATAATAGAGATTACAAGTACTGTTTGTGCTTCTCTTGCCAAAATTACTAAGATATACTATCGGTTTGCAACTTAACAATAAATCTAGACGGGTTAGATACTACCTACAATATAGCGAATTCTCGACTTGGTATGGCTCTACATAGATTCTTCGGATCTTCCCGGGTTAGCTTGTCAGGAATACTAACGTAAAATCCAAAATCACGATTCAAATGAATGGTATTCTTTTCTCGAGTCTATTAAGTCTCGTAAGATCGTCTGTCATACTAAACTTCATTTTGCAAATGAAACCATTAAGTTAACTACCATCCTTAAATCTTGTATTTTTACGCATTTAATGTTGAGGGTAAATCTGGCTAAGCTGAAGTATAGGATCAATTATAATCCAATAAATTACGATGTGCAGATAGGCATGTATAATACCGAATCAGATAACCATATTCAATATAAAGATGCAAGAGCAAATCAATGGAGATGCGACAAATGTGATGGTACATTTTCGACCTTCAGAAAGCTCAAAGCACACAAATCTCAATTTCATGCATATTAGATTTTTTGCAAAAGGGAGTATAGGATCGCTATATATAACAACTTGGGTTGTATACGATCCGACAACATGAGTTATGCTGAGTACATATCTCAATTGATCAATTGTACTCTGGCCGGGCTGAGTAGTCTGGAAAAAACTTCATTGCTAAGGCTCATGGATCGCTATGATAAGAATGAAGGAATACATTCGGTTATCCGGTTCAAAAGGCAGCAACAATTTAGTGCGGAGGTTGAAAAGCAATTTAGTGCTCTTCTAGACCGTAATTTGATAGAGGTGATCCATAAAAACAGGTTTAGAGGGGGCAGCCGAAACTACGTACTAACCACTTGTGGGTTATTTTACATTCTGAGCGAGAATCAGGTTTTTTCTGGCATATTACTCTCGAAATACTGCGAAAATGTAATTCTCCAACTACTATTATTTCAATATTTGGAAGAAACTACCGTGAAAAATTGGAGTCCGCGAGTCAGAACCATAATTTCAGTTTATTTGCACAAATGCTGCGTTACCTCAAAACGTACTATCGAGACCATGAGATCTTCAAAGATCCCTCATGATAGAGAGAAGTATTCGGGAATACTTGAATTCGATCTCAAAACATTCGCATTTGATTTAGGGATCAGGTTAACACGATTATATTTCCGCTACTTGAGAATATTCAAGAATAGAGATCTTGAACATGTGGACCGACTGAACCATGAAGATGATAGAATGCTGAGTTTGCTGTTGGAAGACGATAAATTTTTTCGATTTCGCAGTAATGTACTGAAAGAATTAGATGAAGCGTTTGAAGAACTAGCTAGACTTGGAGCAGAATAATTTACTGGTTTAGTATCATGAAACACATTTTGATACACCAATTTTTATGTTAGTTGTCGCATAGTATTAGTAGAAGCACTACCTCTAGTGGGTTGTCCCGCAACAATGATAATATCATATGGGTTGACATTTGAGTAGATCATATAATTATGGATAATTGCATGAATGAATTTACGAAATTAGGCTTGTCTAAACTAATGAAGCCGTTTGAAAATTCTCCTGATGACTTGTACAAGTTGACGCGAGCTTTCAGTGTAGCATTCAATCTTCACGCCGGTCTGTCGAGGAACAACAATAGAAATGATCCATACATTAACCATTGCCTAAGAGTGTCGCTTATATTAAGTGAAGAAATTTGTTGCAGAGATATCAATACTTTGTGTGCTGCCCTTCTGCATGATGTCTTCGAAAAGACAAGAGATCCATCATACGACTCGACAAGGTTATTAAAAGACTTTGGTGATAACATCTACGAGATAATTGTCACGCTATCACGCAATAGCCCGGAAGATAGAAAAATTGAATATATACCACACTATTTTGAGAAAATTGCGTCTAGTTCCAAGATTACTAGATATGTGATGCTAGCAGACAGGCTGGACAACGTTAGGTTTTTGAGAACTGTTAGCCAGCGTGAAAAGGCGTATAGGTACAAAGAAGAAACCGAGAAATATGTGATTCCAATAGCTCAAGTTACTGATGAAAGGTTTGCAGTAAAACTGTCAATAGCATTATACGAGATCAAGTAATCATACTCACTTCGCATTAGTCCCTTGAGCACAAATTCCATCTCTTCCCTTAGTGTGTCTCATCCAATGTAGTATACACCCTACCCATCTATGCTCGCTACATCCACATATCCTACACTCTCGATAATTATTCAAATTGAGGAGCTTACCTACTCATACCTATATATCTTTGATCAAATTATCCGATCAAGATCAACCCATATTGAATTTAAGTAATATTGATTGTTTCAAACCCCTCATTAGATGCGTCAGGATTCTCTTGAACACGGATATGAATTTTTGATTTACTTTAATGGGGGAGTGTAATAGATCTTACATCAAGACCAACGGAAAAAAGCCCGGAATGATGCACTGGAACTTGATTCGAATCTCCTCCGATTTCTTGCACCTCTAGATATCCTTTTTCATCTAAAGATATCGAAACAATACCGAGGACTAGGTTTTCTTTGATGGGTCAGAACACATTACCTCACACGTGTAAAATCCGATCATGCAATAATCAAAAAAAAATGACATCGCGTCTTTTGTAGAAAGTTTCACGCCTTTATGACATGTATATTCTAAAATCATGCTTTAGATGTATTATTGCACTCCTTGTACTTAATACGCTAATCCTCTCTCTTGTTCCCTTAATAGATACTCATATCGACTTAACTTACAATGTGTTAGCCCAATTAGGCGATGGAACTAATCTCAGCCCTCCAAATATTGCAAGTGATCCAGAGAAATTGCTAGAGTCAATAGGATCCCCAGGCAATCTGATGGATTCAGTTCTTGATGAGGTAAGGAATACGAATACTTCTGACACTAGCGTAGATAATAATGAGGCAAGCTCATACTCTCAAGGAGAGAACATAATACTATCACATCAAATAATACCACCAAAGGATTTTATTCACCTTTACGACACCTATCCTTTCGCAATAGCTGAAGGATCCATATCCGCTAAACTTCCCTGTGATTCTGATAACAGTACCCATCTAAGAGTGATGATAGGCCAAATCCCACAATTACATCCTGCCAACTTGAGCATGGTAAAAGATCTTTCTAGGCCAGGATACATGTGCCTCTACAAATTTGAGATCCAGCAAAACTCCACAAGCAATAGAAATTCATCAGCGATTACAGATATAGTATTATTTAACACTGGTGGTGAAAGAACCGTTCTACCTAACACTAGCACTTTTGTCATTGGAGTTACTAGATTGTATCCATTCCAAAATGTAACCATCCCAAAGGGATAATGAAGAGCTAATCATACTTGTTAAAACTCACGAGAATCTAGACGCATCTCAAACTTAATAAGAGTTCCTAATTATAGACTCTTGAATGCGTCGTAAAGGATTAACATATGCAGATTCTGGAGTAAATATCAAGCAGGTTGATCTTGCACATCATCTGATTGGCCGCCTCATAAAACGAACTCACAAGAATACAAATAAGGGACGAGTCTTGTCAGGTTTTGGTCACTATGCTGGTTTGGTCGATATTGGCTCGTGCATATTGGCTCTTCATTGCGACGGTGTAGGCACGAAATTATTAATTGCCCAAGCGATGAACGATTTCAGCACAGTTGGTATAGATTGTGTAGCGATGAACGTAAATGACCTAATCTGCGTGGGTAGTATCCCTTTCGCCTTCGTTGACTATATAGCTACGACAAAACCAGATCCCTTTGCACTCAGCGCAATAGCTGAGAGCCTCGTAAGAGGTGCAGAAGAAGCTGGGGTTGCTATAATTGGAGGTGAAACGGCGGTAGTACCAGGATTGCTCTCAAATGGTTACAACCAGAATACTATCGAACTCTCCGGAACTGCATTAGGGTTTGTCAAAAAAAGATCAGAACTCATTTTAGGAAATCGGATTATGAAAGGAGATATCATATTTGGAGTAGAAAGCAGTGGCCTTCATTCCAACGGGTTCACCCTAGCTAGGAGAGCCTTGTCAAAATACGATCCTCAGGAAAACGTAGGAAATTTAGAAAAATCATTGGGTGATGAGCTGCTCACGCCAACGCGAATTTACGTGAGGCCGATGATCGATTTGCTCGGTTCTGGAGTCGAAGTCCACGGCATAGCCCATATTACCGGCGGTTCCTTTACGAAACTTCGTAGAATCAACAATAGGGTTAACTATCGTTTAAGTAGTTTGCCTGATCCTCCGGAAATTTTCAAATTGATACAGGCTAAAGGGAAGATTGGATTAGCTGAAATGTATAGGACGTTTAATATGGGAATCGGTTTGTGCATCGTCGCACCTCAAGCTTCTGCAGAAGCTATAGCCTCGACGTTCGACAAGTATAGGATGAAAACCCTTAAAGTCGGTACTATAGAAAAGCCCGGTACCGGAGAGGTTTCATGTGGAGTTCATAACAGACATACAAGACTTTGAAATTGAGAAACATTCTACCTCCTTCTGTTACTAGGTGCCAATCTTGAACAAGATCTCAGTTGAAATAACAATTAATATTCCTATAGCTGAATAGTTTGTTACACCATCTA
>JAATVR010000108.1 GCA_014523665.1 Nitrososphaerales archaeon TH526 | reverse complement strand
TGACCGGGTCGAAATTAGTCGAAATCTCAGATACCAAAAATCCACTTCAGTATGAACTTGCCTGTAAGGAAATCGCAAGAAGAATAAGTGAACTGGACGAATCCAGATTAACAATTGTACCAGCCATTTTAAGACAGGTTTCATCAGAGTTTCACTTGAAACGCATCCCACGTCGCCACGATTTTCTGAAATATTTGTCAGCGAATTGTTCCTGGCGAAACATATTGAAGATAAGGCCGGTAAAAACAGCATCAGGTGTCACTGTTGTCACCGTAATGGCTATGCCCCACCCGTGTCCTCAAGGAAGATGTATTTATTGTCCGGGCGGAGTTGAGTTCAATACTCCTTTGAGTTATGTAGGGTCTGAACCTGCCACCAAAATAGCTCAAGCTCATGCATACGATCCCTTTGAACAGATAACAACAAAGTTGAATACTCTTGAGACAAATGGTCATGATACAGGCAAGATAGAACTAATCATAATAGGCGGAACTTTTCCTTTTATGACGGATAAGTATCAGTATGATTTTGCAAAGGCTTGTTACGATGCACTGAATTGTGATCTGAAGATCAAAGCCTCAAGCACCCTTCAAGAAGCTATGAGCACCAACGAAATATCAAATCACAAATGTGTTGGACTTACAATCGAGACTAAACCTGACTACTGCAAACGAAGCAATATCGAGACAATGCTAAGTCTGGGAGTAACAAGAGTTGAAATCGGCGTGCAATCGCTGCGAAACGAAGTTTTTAGATTAATCAATCGTGGCCATGACATAGCTGACGTAATAGAATCATTTAAGATTGCAAGAAATGCCGGATTAAAAATAGTTGCGCATATGATGCCAGGTCTACCTGGCTCATCTCCTAAAAAAGACTTAGAAGACCTACAACAGCTTCTGTACGATCCTCGATACAGACCGGACATGCTAAAAATATACCCTACTCTAGTATTAAGAGATACAGGATTATATAAATTGTATTGTAGTGGCCGGTTTACCCCATGTACTGACGATGAGATGGTAAACATACTTGTTGAATTAAAAAAGAAGATTCCTCCATGGGTCAGGATTATGAGGATCCAGAGGGAAATAGAAGCAAAGGATATAGTAGCTGGTCCTAAAGAGGGTAACTTAAGACAAATAGCGTTAGAAAAATTGTACTCAGAAGGATATACATGTAAATGTATCAGATGCAGAGAAATAGGCTTAAGGTCGAAAGGCAGAATTGATCAGCAATCCTTTAGGCTAATTAGGTTGGATTATGAGGCAGCGGGAGGGCAAGAGATTTTCTTGGCCTATGAAACAGACGATGGGTCAGCATTATTGGGTTTTCTGAGATTGAGAAAGATTATTGGATCTGTTGAATCTGAGCTTCATTCATATTTGTGCAGTGATACTGATACTCAAGTTGTTGCTGTTGTAAGGGAGCTTCACATCTATGGACAGATGCTCAGTGTTGGAAGAAAAGCAAACAATCTGTCTTGGCAACATAGAGGTCTAGGTAGACTGCTTATGGCTGAGGCAGAGCAAATAGCCAAATGCGAGTTCGGCGTGGACGCTTTATCAGTGATTAGTGCGGTAGGGACAAGAAAATACTATGAAAAACTGGGATATGATCGGAATGGACATTATGTTACCAAATTACTAAAGTGAATTTTTTGAATTCAGACACATTAATAGGAAAAGGAACCTGGCTAGACAAGATTGCATACGAGTTAATTGAGAGAGAAAAAAGGCTAAACAGAAGCCTTGCCACAATCAAAGTTGAGAGCGGCCTGGGGGCATCGGGAATTCCCCATTTGGGAAGTTTAGGCGATGCTGTACGGGCGTATGGGATCGCCGTTGCATTGAAAAGTATGGGATATGATGCGCAACTCTTAACTTATTCGGATGATATGGATGGGCTTCGTAAAGTCCCGGCTGGTTTATCAAAGGATTTGGTCTCATACATAGCGAAGCCTGTATCAAACATCCCTGATCCTTTCGGATCTTGTCACTCATCATATGGGGCGCATATGACGGGGCTCTTGCTTGACTCCTTAGATCGGCTTGGGATAAAATATACTCATATTAGCGGAAAGACTGCTTACAAGCGAGGGCTTCTCATAAATCAGATCGATATGATTCTCAAGAATCATGAAAGAATCGGAAAGAGTATCGCCAAAATTGTTGGACAGGAAAAGTATATGCGATCCCTTCCCTACTTTCCAATCTGTGATAAATGTGGTAGAGTGTACGTCGCCTCTCCGAGAGAATATTTCTCTGACAAACGTGTAGTAGAATACCAATGTCAAGGGGCCAGAATAGGAGACGTTCATATTGAGGGTTGTGGTTACCTTGGTGAGACATACCTCGAAGAAGGAAATGGAAAGTTGCCTTGGAAAGTGGAATTTGCCGCTCGTTGGCAGGCCTTCGACATCAGATTTGAGGCATATGGCAAGGATATTTTGGATTCGGTAAAAATAAATGATTGGATATCAGATGAAATTTTGCATTTTGCGCACCCTACGCATATTAAATATGAAATGTTCCTAGATAAAGAGGGAAAGAAAATTAGTAAGTCGTCGGGAAATGTTTTGACACCCCAGACATGGTTAAGATACGGAACTCCAGAATCCCTTCTATTATTGTTGTACAAACGCATATCTGGCACTCGACATGTAGGCGTAGAGGATGTCCCAAATTTGATGGACGAATATGATTTCTTAGAAGATGTTTTCTTTGGTGCCGTTAGTGAGGAAAATACAGCCAAGCGTACAAAATTAAAAGGGATTTTTGAATATATTCATCAGTTGAAGCCTCCCACCAGCCTTTCTCTGCACGTTCCGTACAGAGTATTAGCTCAGCAGGCACTTTTGTTCAGAGAGGATGAAAACCAGGTGAACAAGGTGTATGATCGATTGGTAAAGTATAAGTTGGTAAAGAACAAGACCGATTCGCTGACTATGAAAATTCAACTGGCATCGAACTGGGCAAATGACTACCTATCATCAAAGCTTGTAAGGATGAACGTGAATGTTTCCAAGGCAGAACAAGAGGCACTGCTTGACCTGATACAATATCTAAAAAATATGAATACTAAGGATGATAAGGGCGAACTTGCAGTGACTATTCAATCGGAGATATTCTCGATTGCACAAAAGAGAGGACTTCAACCAAGAGGGTTTTTCAAAGTGCTCTATAGAATATTGATTAATACGGAGAAAGGACCGCGGTTAGGGAATTACATATTGGATATGGGGATCAAATGGACCTATGAACAACTCGATAGCTGTTACTCCAGGTTAGACCAAGAGACTAATGAAGACTCGAATGGCAGCCTTTAGAATATGATGATGCGGGACGAGCAGTTTTTCTGTAATGTAGATGTATTCATATACATACTGCTTTAGCTACGAGTAAGATAATACCTCATATTCTGGCAATCACCCAACTATTTACCACCAACAGCCATTTAGCTAACCTCAGAATACCTAAATTGTATCGCCTTCGCCACACACTTATAGTATAGAATAACTGATTTTTAAGATATCTGTTTGATAAAAATTGCGTGAAAAGATTCAGTATACACTAAGCTATCTGTTTCTAAGTTACTACGACATAATATGAACGTCTCAAATTCCTAGACAATGAAATCTGTGAATTTCATAAATATTTATGACAGTCAAGATTATTGCCCCCATATGGTCAATCTCTTAGAGGGACCTAGCAATTTCAATTCCTATTAATGTTTTGATAATTTGATCAGTACTTACAGTAGAATCTGCAGTGAAAGAAACGTTGTATTAACATTATCTGGACATGCATAGAAGGTTTTTTCTAAAAAAACGGTTAGTAGGTATAGTTGCTATCATGGACGTATCAGCGATTCTGAAATGGCCTAAACGTATAACTCTTGGAATTCTATTGAATATAGAACTCTGCAGTTCGTAGAAGCGGGATAAACTCTGATGCCAATTTCGAACGATTTCAATTCGTTCAATGATTTGGTTACCCGTTTACAAATTAACTAGTTTACGCATGGCGATTACAAGATTCCTGACTCACGTAGTTTTTGTGGTAGATATGTTTCAGCCAAATATCTGAAACCATGCTTAAAGAAAGCATCCAGTTCACATTTTTCCTTATTTTTTAGAAAGAGACTTAATTCTTTTTGCCATTTCTTGTCCTTCAACCATTGTTTCTTTTTCATGTCATTGGCCCTGTTTAGATCCTCTTCAGATGCTGTAAGCCGAGCTACCTCAGGGATGTTATAGTCATATATATCAGAAAACATCATGCCTAGTACCTTTGCATCTGGAGTGACTAGTCTATCGCTATCGTAGCTCAAGGATTCACTACCTATCTTGTATCTCAATGCGATCCCCAATCCCCAGGGATCTGCGTCTGCAAATACCACCACTGGTTTTTTCCACACTTCATTTAAGGTTTTCACCATCATTCTTGTTGCCCTATCAGGCTCCCCTGACCCTGTCATCAAAATGGCGTTATATTTTTGGATAAATCCAGATTTTCTGATATTATTCAAAACTGTATCTTTCTCAACAACCATCACAAAGTCAGCTTTGACATCGACTATCTCTACATCCATGATATTTGTGGGAATCAATTGTGACGTTGCACGACTTCCGAGATTACAGTCTATTATATCACCTCCGACGCGTAGTAAGATGGGGCCTGAAATCATTCCCTTCGGTTTTGAAGTAACAGAAAACTCTTCGCGTGGAACTCCAGTCAGTAGTTCAACAGCTTTGATAGCATCATCTGATGCATCTTGGCTTGTCCAGAATTTTTGTTTATTCCCTTCATCTCCTACCGTACTAAGGGTCGCGTAGTACATCCCTCTAATAGTACTCTCCATTTGCTCATCCAACAGTTTCCTAACAGCATTAGACATTACGATATACTGTGAGAATGTTGGGATTTTTTTGGTCGTATCAGGACTTATGTGGACTGTTTTCGTTCCTACCGTAAGCATTCTTTTCTCTTCTGACCAAACTGTGTTATCATAACCAATCTTTGTTATGTCTAGAGAGGGCATTTTTTTTTCAGAAAGAACATCCTTGCAAATGTCTTTCATAATTAGCTTTATCCTTTTTATCGTCTCTTTATGGCGTTTGTCCGTAGCTTCCATGACTAATCTAATTGCTCCGAAGATGTCATGAAATTCTCGATTTTCTCCTGCGTAGTGTTTAAATTCTTCTTTTTCAAAGATTTACCTGACTTGGTAACTAGTGATACTTCTTTAAATCTTGAATTTTTTTGTAGTCTTCGAACATTGCGGTGCTGTTCTAGTAGTGTGTGATTCTCAGTCTTGGCGTTAAGTGATCGTGGGTTAGAAACTTCCTTCTTGAGATGTCTCTCAACCAAAGTCAAAAAACTGGTGGTCAGATCCTCAGCGCTAACGTCAATGGACTCAGAAATTGCGTTTACTATCAAAGGTATATAATACTTGTATAGTTTGAGTCGGTTCTCTGCATCCTTCAAATGCATTTCGTGTCGTATCTGCTTACTTACTTTCCTGTAAAGGTCACTCAGACATGCTTTCATGTATTTTTTCAATTCACCTTCTGAGGCAATACTTTCCTTTCCTGCAGTCTTGTATGGAATTTTTGTGGAGCATATATGAAAAAATATGTGAATAGGAAGGAGATCTATCGCACGATCCGACCGGGAATCGAGACCGCTGAATTGCTCTTTAACTTGCTTTTTGGATACACCCATCTTGTTTAGTTCTACTTCCGAAATTACTTCCCTAGCTACATCAGATCCTTCATCATATAGCAACGGTATCTTGTTCGCGAATCGATAGAGCTTAAAATAAGAAAGATTACCTCCGTAAGCAAGTCCGCATTCTACTATCGTTGGTCTGTTATTAATTATACATGCACGGGATGAATATCCCGTTAGTGTGGGTTTCATCTCTTTTGTTGATATTCTTGGTTGGAGATGGTCGTCTGAAATCGAGTTTTCTTTCCGGGTAAATATAGCTCTTTCAGTAGTCATTCCAACTGTAAATATTCGTTCTCCAATTGGGCTCAAATGGTCAACATTAGGAGATTGAAATTTAGTTTGCCTGCAAATATTTACTATTTTGATAAGCTCATGTTCGCTATATTTATCAGCCTGTTTTACTTCAATACCGGCGTTTCTAGTAATTTCCTTGGCCTTATCAGATGATAGCTTTTGAAATGAGTTGCACAGTATCCCTTGTATGGTCGTCTTTTGAAGTGCATGATTTGCAATTGCCTTCTTGAGAGTCTTTAAATCCATGTCTGCGGGATGTGGAAGTACCTCCTTCGCAGGTTCAGGCATAATATTGGTACGCCTATCAAAGGAAATCTTTCCATCGTCCGTTGAAAAGGATATCGCAGCATAGGGGTTAACGATGCTGGTCTGACTTATATAATCATATATCTTATTCTTGGTTACAGGGGAAAGCCGTCCTCTTAAGACTGCCTCTATCCGAAAACCAGACCGTCCCCTAAAAACAGAATCTTTAGGCGTAGTATCACGCCTTGTCAATACTATTGGTTTATTGGTACCAATGTCGGTGCGTAACTCGAAATAATATTCACTGGTCTCTTCAGCTGATTTTGACCATACACGAAGTGGATGATCCGTATCTTTTGTAGAAAACGCTGCTATCATTTTTAGGCCAACGCCGAACAAACCTCGCTGCTGTTGTTCGACATACTTACCTGAGGTAAGAAATGAACAGACTGCTACTGAGACCTTATCCGAACGGATACCAATCCCATTGTCCTCACATGAAATCGACCACAAATCGTTTACAGGATCTATCAGTTTGAGCGACACTGCTATTTTTGGCAAGATTCGTTCTGCTTCGCATGAATCGAGAGAATTCTCAATGAGCTCGCGTATAGCCATATACAAAATCCGCTCTCCGGTAAATCCTGCTAAAGCAGAATTATCTACAAAGAACTCAGATTCAGCTTTTCGACTAAAGTTGATCTTAGCTTTGCTTTTAGTTTGAACAACTGACGAAGATCCCACCTCTACGATCCTAGACGAAGCCATTTCAGTAACATTTTTAGATTTCAAACATTTTCAGTAATCAGCGAACTAGATTTAACCTTTTACCGAGAAGCGATTTTTTTTCTCTATTAAGTGTGACACTTCAGTCCCGTTTACCACGCGAGATTCGATGGGAACTGTTTGCTCTCCATTGTTATCATACTGTCGAAAAATTTTGTGTTTGAAGAAGTAGACATAGTCAAAGTTCTGAAACGTTCAGGGGTATCATCGTTTGGTGCACGAAAGGTAATATTTGATGATCCCCTGTGCCAACCATACATTTGATCGAATAGTTCGCATTCCGAAAATAAGGGAAGTAACTCATTGGTAAGTTCAAACCTAATGTCACTTGATTTGAGTCATTTATATCTACAACGGTAACAGGAGGGGAGATACATCGGCTGGTGTATCCGAGTGAGACTTAAATTCCTGATTTCCAAAATACTAAGAATTAACCCATATTCCAAGAGAAGTGTTCCAAAATGGTCTGCTGACACTTCACCTTTACGACTGGGATCGTCAAAATTGTCGAAATTTTTAGATTCAGGTAGGCTATCCCGCACGGGTTTCACATTACTTTAGACCATTGCTGATTAACCGGTGATGTCTATGATTATTTCGATAACTATGACCATCTAGGATGTGGAAGATCAATTAGACCGAATTTGAGTTGAGAGCCCTAGATGGGATTTGAACCCATGGCCTAGGGTTTACGAAACCCTCGCTCCGCCAGCTGAGCTACTAGGGCTCTATGTTCATGTTAGGGAGATTTTTATTTAATTCTTCACCTCTATAAACTATGACCAACTGTTAACTGGAACACGAATAAATAGTTGATAGATCGAGCTCTATCATGAAAGCATCCATTTCAGGAATCAGAGGAGAATATGGAAATGATTTGCTATCTACCGATGTGTGTAGGTTCGTCACATCTTTTGCAGCTACCTTCATGAAGGGCAAAAATTCCTGTATTGTTTCGAGGGATACACGACCATCGGGTCAAATCTTGGCATACGCAACCTTAACCGCTTTGTTGGAACAAGGAGTACAAGTATTTTATTTAGACATTGCACCTACTCCTATTACATTTAGGGAAGCAAGAAAACATAAAGGTGGAATAATGATAACTGCCTCCCATAATCCCTTAAACTGGAACGGGCTAAAATTCATCTTGAACGGGAGAGGCGTGTCAGAGCAAGACCTAGAATGGATCCTTGCAGATAAAGAGTATAGTCCATGTGAACCAGGTTCAGTATTTCAAATTACTCCCACATATGTCGGAGACGCATTGAATTTTATGCAAGACAAAAATCATTCCCATAAAAAAAGGATAGGACTAGATCCTGGTGGTGGAGCTGCTTGTGGACACATAAATATGTTATTTCATGAAGTAGGCCATAGCTTTTTAGCAATTAATGATGTGTACGGGATATCCTCAAGAGGAACCGATCCTACGGTTGAAAACCTGAGCGAGCTAGGGTCGTTAGTAACGAATAATAAATTATCACTTGGATTTGCTTTTGATCTAGATGGGGACAGGGTAGTTGTGGTAGACAAATACGGTAGAAAAATGGAGCCAGATGCAACTCTGTTATTGTGTGTTGGTGCAGCAATCGACCAAGGTGCCCGGAAATTTGTTGTGAGTTTGGACACTAGTCTCGCCCTTGAGAAATTTATCGAGTTTTCTGGTGGGAAGATCGTTTATTCTAAAGTAGGAGAAGCGAATGTTGTAAACAAAATGATAGAGACAGGTGCTGACGCAGGAGGTGAAGGAAGCAGTGCTGGCTATATATCTCCTAACTTTAACATGTGTAGAGATGGATTGTTGGCGAGTGCTTTGATCTCGAGCCTAGAAGAAGAAAAACAAGAAGAATACCTTAATTTCATTCGAACCTTCAAACAGCAAAGATCTAAGGTCTATGTTCCTAATTCAGCGAAATTCAAAATTATCGACAACTTGGTTGAGCCTCTGCGAAAAATCGCAACAGAAATCATTCTCGACGATGGTATAAAGGCACTATTAGATGAGAATTCATGGATTCTAGTAAGACCGTCAAATACAGAGGATATCTTGAGGATTTCAGTGGAATCGACCATAAACAAAACTCATGATTTGTTTGAGTTCACAAAGGCAGAGGTACTCGCAATTAATGAGAGAATCAAGAGAGCAACAGATAATTAACATTATATCCTCCCAGCTTCGTCTTGATAAGCAGCCGTTTCCTCTAGATGACGTGGCGCTTATCGATTTGGGTAGAGCAAAACGACCTCGACTTCTGGCTCTCAAGTGCGACATGTTGGTTGGAAGTACTGACATTCCTCCCTTTATGAGATCATGGCAGGTCGCAAGAAAAAGCATGGTATCGTGTGTGAGCGATTTTGCCGCGAAGGGTCTTGCACCATCAGAATGCATGCTTTCATTGGGACTTCCACGATCAATCTCGTTACATTCCATCAAAGAATTGGCTTATGGATTCGAGAGGGCTTCCAAGGAGTTTGGAATTAGGATCTTAGGAGGAGATACTAATCATAGTAACGAATTTACGATAGACTGTTCGATGTTTGGTCATTATAACCTCCCAATTTCTACGATACCTGCTCAGAGCGGAGCAAAGCTTGGAGACGTAATTGTTACCTCAGGGGACTTTGGAGAGGCTGCAGCAGGTCTCAAAATAATATTAAATAATGCAAGGGCAGACAAGCAGATCAAAGAAAGATACACCTCGACCGTGATGCTTCCCAAACCCAGACTAAAATTTGGAATTTCTCTTGGTAAGTTTTTTTCTTCCTCTATTGATTCCAGTGATGGTCTTGCTAGTTCATTGTGTCGACTAGCGATTAAGAGCAATGTAGATTTTCATGTTGGAATGGTTCCAATAGCACCTGGAATAGATGAATTCGCCTTTGAAAATGGGATATTCAGCGAGGACCTGGTAATGTATGGTGGTGAGGAATTCGAAATTGTCGGAACCATTCCAATAAGGCGAATGACTAAGGCTCGAAAAGTAGCAGCATCTAAACGGCTGAAACTAATTGAAATTGGGAAGGTATCGAAGGGATCTGGAAAGGTCTTCTTGACGACGAAAAGTGATATTCCTGTAGAATTGGAAAATAGAGGCTATTCGGATCTGTAAGCTCCGCTGAATTAGAATACTATACAATCCAAAGTACTAAATCCACATATGAAACTATGGTGGCTGAACCGATCCCCATTTCCCGGGGCGTAGAAGTGTCAAATTCGGAAGTTCGTTCGTCCTTTTGAATCCAAGCCTCTTTTGATGTTAGAAATAGGGAACCTGAAGAAGGTCAATCCAATCTATATATGTTCCTCGACACACTACATTCATATAGATCTGCTAAACGATATCTTCCGAAGTATGAGTGATCAAACTAACGAAATAGCCCAACATAAATGGGGCGTTGCACACATCTTCAGTAGCTATAATAATACTCTAGTGCATATTACGGATCTTAGCGGGGCTGAAACAATCTCGTTTAGTTCAGGTGGGAGACATGTTACTGCCGATCGATATGAATCATCACCTTATGCAGCAATGAAGTCTGCGGTGGCCGCGGCCGATATGGCAAAGACAAAAGGGATTAACGCTCTTCATATTAGGGTACGAGCCGTGGGTGGAGTAGGGCCGAGGATCCCAGGCCCTGGGGCGCAGGCAGCAATTAGAGCCTTGGCGAGGGCAGGCTTCCGAATCGGGAGAATAGATGACGTGACACCTATCCCCCATGACACTACTAGAAAGCCAGGTGGAAGAAGAGGAAGACGGGTCTAATCTAAGAACATTTTTTCCTTTTAAATTAAAAAGACAGAGCATTCCGCTTAGGT
>JAATVR010000107.1 GCA_014523665.1 Nitrososphaerales archaeon TH526 | reverse complement strand
TAGCTGCCAATATCAATTGAGTACGTGTTGCTCGTAATCTCTGGACGAAGGGCATGTTGATTTGGTAAATTCCTGAACTGCACTCTTACTTTCTCTCGATAGGGATCAAGAAAAATCTCTGAGTCTTGTGGCTCCCCCGCGATATAGAATTTGTGGTGAAAGCATATAGGTACTGAATTGCTTCTGATTGAATCCGGGACCCGAGGATCAAAGATTATTTGGTTATCAACTAAATTGATGTGCATCCCTAGAAAAAGTTCACGGACGGAGTATACGTACATTGCCAACGACCATGCTTGTAAAATACATGAATTGAACGGTTCTGGCCTATCCCCTCTGTAAGTCTCCGCGAACATCCCATTTTCAGACAGTATTCTTTCCGCCATAGATTCTATATAGTACAGTGCTTGTTCCTTCCGCCCGTATTTGGTCTCTACAGCAGCCGCCCAGCCAGTGACAAGAGGCCAGATTGCTCCATCATGATAAAGACTGGGATGGTATTTTGGATCAAGAGAGCTAAGGGTCCTTACTCCCCATGGTGTGGTTATGTCACTTTTTTCAATCCTTCTAAGTACAGATTCGGCATGAGTTTTTACGTCCGTAACTCCAGTCAATAACATTACAAGGGCGTTCGGTCTTATACTAGCATCTTTAGTACCGTTTCTTCTTATAGTATCAAAATAAAATCCCTCTTTGTTGTCCCAATATTCTGACTCTATCTTTTGCTTTAGGTTATGCGCACCCTTTTCCCACATCTTGAGATGTAATTTGTCATCCATGATTTTTGCTAGATCGATACCTATGTGCAAGCTTTCATAGAATAGAGCTTGCACATCATTGGCACTTTTTCTTCTATCGATATGATCCATCCAAGTAGAATCCTGAATAGGCAGCTTTTCAGCAACACCGGTGAAACCATGTTCAATTAATCCATCGCCGTCAATATCTTTACTGAACCCACAGTTAATCAGATCAACTATATTGTTCCACCTTTTCTTAAGGTAACTAATATTTCCAGTTGAATACACGTATTCCCTGATACTCCACGGGAAGAGAAAAGTAGAGTCGGCCGATCCATAAGTAGTACTATGAAGAAAAGCTTTTCCACTAATAATCATGGGAAGCTCACCTTTACTCGTAGCTTTTGTAGTTCTCCTAGCTTGATGTTTCAAAAAATTCTCCAAGACAGAGAAAACAAATTCATAATCGCCAAGCGACAGGTAACCCTTTAATGACCAACCTGTGTCCCTAGCCCAATAATTTGGAAATCTAGGTAAGCCGGCACAGATGCCTGGACCAAGCTCGTCGTATTCCGCTTTCAGGTACTCCATTCCTGTTTTTGCTTTCTCAAAGGCTTTGGCAATTTTTACAATTGTGGGGTTTTGCTTAGAATTCGGCTGAATATCTAAAGTATTTGATGAAATAAAGTTGAAATGTTCCTGTGTTTCTAGTAAAAGCAACTTATAATTGTCTCTAATAGTTTGGAATTCATCAAGACATTCTCTAGAACTATTGAAACTTCCCGCTGCGACCAAAGCGATTTCACTTGTTCCCCCAGCGCGAATTTCAATGTCATATGACAGTTCTAGATCATTGTCGAAGGTATCAACCAAGATCCGAGATGGTTTCAATTCCTTGGGAGCAATGCCAATAGTTCCAAAGTAGTGGGCGATTCCTTTCCTCGCCGCAGTCTGAACTTGAAGACAATTTTCGTTCTCAATGAACCTAGAAGAATTACTCTGGGAAATAGCTGCTAGCCCATAGCTGGTAATATTGCCATCTATAATAAAATGAATGCGTACTTTGCGTTTCGCCTTAAGAGATCTCTTCCTGGGACTCAATCTTGGGAGATCTATACTCTTGTCAATTAATTCAAGAATTGTTACGAATCCTTTTCGATCAGTTGGTACGAACAATTTTCTTTTCACTTGAAGCCCGGCCAATTCATGTCTGGTTGACAGCACGCCTTTCTCATGTCTTGAGGAAGCAACGAAATTGGGAAGCTTTTTCCTCACTTGATCTTCAATTGAAAGCTCTACAATAATTCTTCCGAATGCCCGGACGGGAGGTACGTACAGACCTCCATTATCGTAGCGGGCACCCATCCATGTCCAATTTGCAGAAATGGAACCATTGGAAGAGCAAACAATATATGCCTTTTTCCCAGATAGAATAAGGGGAGAAGTGAAATTTTTAAAGATAGTATCTTCATTATTGGTATCGTATACGAGATCTTCTAATATGTTTGAGGGAATAATTATTTTCTCTCTTTGTTCACCGACATAGTCAATTAGTGTAAAAGGGATAATTATTTGTTCGAAACCTTCCAATTTGCTCAAGATGACGATCTTATGTTTTTTCCCTTGTGGCAAACCTTCTTTACTCATAATTAGAAATCTTGCACTCTGAAAGGGTCTAAATGGAAGTGGGCGATTTTCTGAAATTGACGCGGCATTCACCATGTCTTCGGTAGTCGCTACAAAAATTGATTTCTTGGGATAAGGCATCTCATTGACATAAATGTCCAATGATACAACATTTCCTCCCAAAGGAACAGGAGGATTTAGCAACGAAAATATGAATCCATTATATTTGTCTTCGCCAGTGATTATGGTCACATTCTTTAAACTTCCTTCAATATAAGAGAGTAAAGTATGTGTTTTGTCTAGTGTTCTAGCCATAATTGATTTTTCCCGAATAGCACTAGTTCGAAGTATTAGAGCATATAAAAGTATTCAAAACAATATCAAATACAGATTATCCTACTTATTGTTCGCTGGATCCTAATATCTAGGCTTAGTTTTCAAAGTAATTTTTAGGCTTATTTTCTGGAATGAGAATCTTCTCATCCATTGCTAAAGAGAAAAATTTGGGCTAAATGCATAATTATCGGTAATGTTAATTTGGTTGTCATCAATGCCTTACGTATTGATAATAGATCGTCTACGAGGATAATGGGTGTACTTAATGTAAGCCCAGAATCATTTTACAAGGGATCCGTAAGAACGTCAAGGTATGCTATTGAAAGTACTGCGAAGGATATGGAGGCTAATGGTGCAAGCCTTATTGATATAGGTGGGATGTCCACAGCTCCTTACTTAAGGACGTACATTTCAATTAGCGAGGAAATAAAGCGGGTGTCAGAAGCAGTTAGTCTAGTAAAGAGGTGCTGTACTTTGCCTGTGTCTGTTGATACACCAAGAGCAGAAGTTGCCAGAGAAGCAATAGAGAGAGGTGCTTCACTCGTCAATGATGTAACAGGATTAAAATTTGATAAGAATATGGCTAGTATAATCTCCGACTATGGAATTCCAGTTATAGTTGGAGCATATAGCAAAGATCTCATTTCTGGGACTTTACCCTCTACACTTAAAGCAATACGGGAAAGTCTGGAGTTAGCCAAAAAAGCAGGAATTTCTGATAACAAGATCATTGTGGATCCATCTATTGGTTTTTTTAGAAAGGAACTTACAAGTAATTTTGCTACTAGGATGACAAGTTTGTCGTGGTATGCTCGTGACCAACAGATCATAAGAAATCTGGAAAAACTACAATGTCTTTCTAAACCTATCTCAATTGGAGTTTCAGGTAAATCGTTTATAGGAGAACTCTTTAAACTGAAGCTTAATGATAGGCTAGTACCTGCGCTCGTCTCGGAACTAAAATGTTCACTTGGCGGTGCGAACATTTTGAGGACCCATCATGTCAGAGAAACATCACTCGCGCTAAAAGCGTGCAAAATGTTTGGAATCGGCAGGCGAAATTTTCGCTAAAATAGCTCTTGCAAAAATCTAGAAATGTTAGCCACTACTTAAGGCCATGGATTCTCCCCTTTATGATCCATCTCCGGAGCATCGCATCGAATGATGCTTTAAAGTGGCAAATTTGTAGCTCATTTAATCGAATATTCATCCTTAACCAGTAGAATTAAGATCTCTAGAATTTCCAATAAGCAGTCAATTTAACACGATTATTTCATACAACACAGACTCAGAACTCATCCGCTAATTCAATTACTGGGCAATACACAACTTTATCCTTACTTCGATAGTAGCAAATAACAGGATATACTAATCCTGTATTACTTTGAATGTAGTGAATATGCGATCTAATTGTAATTCAATGAATTAAATCCATGCAGTTAAGCATTCTGTCCACGTTAGAGAAGCTACTAGCATATTTATGAAGCATATTTGGACACAACAGGACAGCAGCATCACTTCAAGGTCTATACTGCCACTTTGTTCAAATTTTCCGTTTTGGCGTACTTTAGAAATGCGGTAGACATGTCAACACCGGTCAAGTTGGCTTGCGATAGATTCGATTCCACAAGTATAGTACCTTTTAGAATGCAGAAAGAGAGGTCTGAATTGCTCAAATTTGTCCACATCAAATTTGTTCCTGTTAAGTCTGCGTAAGACAAATTACATCTACTCAGATCAGAATACAGCATCAAGGACGAATTCAGATTAGATTTCTCGAAGTTGGCCTTTGATAAGTCTGATTGCACAAGGTTAGTTCGACGTAAATTGGACTTTGAAAAATTACAACCAGCGCAAGATACTCCATTCAAAAGAGCCCCTGAGAGATCGAGATTGGAAAAATCTGTCCCATCTAGGTTGAGTTTTAGGATCAAATTTTTTAATCGCCATTCATTGAATTCACTAATTCTCTGATTCTTCAGGAACCTAGTAACGATAGATTGAATGTCAGGTGGCATATGTGAATGTTAGAATTTCCAGTAAACACGTCTTAGATTTCTTATTGCTATCATTGAATGAGGGATCGAACGCAAACAAAGCCAAAAGGTTAAGCCACAACGAGTCTTGCATCTCGCTATTTAAGTTCCGGGATCTCCAGTAACTTAGATGAAGGAAGGTTGATAAGATTCTCCTGCCCATCATCCTTAGATATTCCTTCAAATTCCATGGTTATCTCAACTGGACCTTTAAATCGATCACTAATACCGCTGGCCAACTTCGCTATTTCTTGAGGATCGGCGAATTCCTTCGAACCATTGAAGAAGACTCGCGCTTGACGCCGCAAGATTTCTCCTCCGAAGCTATTGTGTAACATTTCAATTAATTCATCTACTTTGTTCTGGGGAATGTCATTATAATAAAGCGCTAACCCATGGACTGGCTCTTTGTCATAAGGTGTCCCATATCTAAACCAAAAAACTCCGAAATGCTCGTACTCTCCTTGCAAGCACTTAATCTCCCAATGGTTAGCCCTTTCCAGAGGGTAGGTCGCTAAAAACAAATCTTTTATTGTAAGTCGCCAATACCTAATCCGCATGTTGAAGTCTGCTATTAATTCGGTATAATAATGTGATGCTCTGTCCAAAACCGCATTGCACTTATATATTTGACAGGTACAACGCTTTTCTTCTTTTCATCGGGTAACTAGTGTAGAAATTTGAGGTTCATCAGATCGAGGAAATCGATAATATTTGCTTTATCAAAGCATTTCAGTTTTGTCAAGACTAATCGCCACAAAGTCTTAACTCATCCCTTCAGTCATAGAATACAATCATTCTTAGAATAATTGGAAAGGGGTAAAATGAAGACCTTTCATATTTAAGTTTGATTGGCTTCATCCAATTTAGCCCATATGTCATATTATATATAGAAATCGCGGTTCAATCCTTTAAGGTATTTGAACAACAAACAAAATACTCAATTTGATAACAAGGTACGTATTGGATTACTTAATGATATGGAGAAGCATTTTGATAATCGCGACGTTAAATACTTTAAACAATTGCTCGAGCATGAAGACAATGTGATCAGAACAAGGGCAGTTTGTATATTAGCCGAAATTGGCGGCAAAAAAGTCGTAGACGCCATAAGTGACACGCTGAAAAATGATAAAGACTCGTTGGTTAGACATGAGGCAGCATTTGCGTTGGGACAGCTGGGGTTCAATGATGCATTGATCGCCTTATCCCACGCAACCAATTCCGATCCCAGCTTGTTCGTTAGGCACGAGGCTGCCATCGCAATGGGCGTGATCGGCTCGGAGCGAGGGAGAGAGCCACTCCAGCACGCATTGTCAGATGAAAGCCAGGAAGTTCGTGAATCCGCGAAAATAGCTCTTGCTAACTTAGACTATATCTCCAGTATGAAAAGAAAAGGAAAATTCTCTAGGCTGACAGGGGGATGAGCGGGGACTTCATTTTTTTCGGCCGATGAAAGTCATCAATTGTACTAATGTTAGGTAAGTATGTTTTTCAAATCAGTATTCTTCTGAGCATTTTTAATTTCCAATGCAATCCTTCTCCCCATACTCATTGGATCATCATAGATGAGGCTTGAATAAGGCGATCCCATCACATACAGATTAGTGCCTGCAACAATCCGCGCTGAAAATTCAAACGTAACGAAATTCCCCAGCGCATCGCAGACTCCTTCAAGGCAGAATGGACCAATCATGCCCGGAGGTACTAGCCGCTTGGCGGCTCGCACAAAATCCTCACCCATCGAAAACACTTTTCCCAGCAGAGACTCTCTTAGGACGAGAGGGAAATTTCCAATTACATTATATGACGAGGTCTCGATTCCTAGCCCCAGTTGATGGCTCGCTGGTATCCTACCAAGTCCATCTATATCAGTCTCGTACCTTCTGTCAACGCCAAGGAATTCAATTTCATTGTTGATTGCAGAATAAAAATAATGAAGGTAGACCGGAACTCCTTTTACGTATTCCTGGATGTAAAGTTCGTCCTCGCTTTTGATTACATTCTGCCTAATTAGGTCGAGTGCGCCTTTTTCAAAAGTTTCCCTGTTCCAAGCTAAGAAATATCCTTTTCCTCCAGCAGCTCCATGTAACTTCACAATACACAATCGATTTATGTCATGCTTCGATTTCACGGCCTGAGGGGTAGTCAATCCAGCACCTATCATCAATTCTTGTTTTAGATTTCTATCTGCTTCCCATCTCAATATCCATTTGTTACCAAAAATAGGTACAGAAAGCTGTTCAATATAGTCAATATCTGAGTACGCAATGAGTGATCCGTGAGGAATCAATATACAACCATTCTCCTTAAGGTATTCCTGACACCTTATGGATATTGACTCTGAACTCTGTTCAATCTCGAAGATTTCATCTATAAACTTGAATCGCTTATATAGAGATGTTCTATCCTTCTTGCAGACTAGAACCGTTCTAAAGCCTTCATCTTTTGCCCCTTTCATTAATTGCAATGCACAATGAGAACCGATAGTTGCAATGCTCAATTCCCGATTCAGCAATAATAACCAACTAATAGGACTGAGGGTGATTAAAACACTTCGAGAATTAGTAGCCTGAATCCAAAACAAATTCCATAACAATTGACTGCTTTTACCATCTTTTCATGAAGCGATAGCGAATATTTCTGCTTTAAATCATGTTTCAAAGCAAAAGAGTGACAGATTTATTATTGTCTGCCGCCAAACGTTATAAATTCAGCTATTAACTTGATAACAAAACCGATAGCGCCTACTACGCCTAGGCCAAGTAACACCAAACGCATATGGGTTACATAGTCATCCTTACTAGTCTTCTTCGCTAATTTTAGGGTCTGTATTATCTCCGTAAACTTTCGCTGTACTACGGCCATTGATTTTCAACATTACACACAGGACTCAGCTATTTGAAGATAACGCAGAAGTAACTAGTACAATCAATTGTTAACCATTACCTTACAATTTGTTGTTGCAGTCCATATGCGGGGTCCTTGTCAGTCCGCTGCATCTCCACGAAAGTTTCGGTATTCTGAATTCCCTCAATTTTCCCTATTAGCTCTATCACGACATTGTGCAATTCCTCCAAGGTTCTAGCATTCACAGTGACGACCATATCAAATCTTCCTGTAACCTCCGAAATTGACCTTATCTCCGGAATTTTTAGTAGCTCAGCGTGAATCCTCTCCTTTTGCTTGGGATCTCTGTTTATCCCAACAATGGCTCTTACACTAATACCCAGCATGCCTTCGTTTATTATGACAGTAAATTTCTTAATGAGATCGCGTTTGGACAACCGCTTGATCCTGCTATACAACACGGACGCATTTACATCCAATTTCTTGCTAAGGTGGGGCACCGAAATGCTAGCATCACGTGTGAGCTCGGTCAAAATCTTCATATCTAGGTCGTCGAATCTTTGCACGTTTTACAATCATACTGCAGGCGATCTGGTTAATAAATGTAGTTTTTTCGAATATTTCATACTAAAGATTGGGAGATAACGGAAACCTAGTCAGGTTGTTAAACAATTTAATTCTTTTAATTTCTATGAGCAAATAGTCATGATCAAAAACTATAATTTCACCGGGTGTTTTTGTATAGATATTGTTCGGACGTGGACGCATAAAACGTGGAGATTATGTATTTGCAACACAGAACGAAAATGGCTATCGTATCCTGGTCATTGGCAGAGTCCACGAAGTTAAGGGGAGAAAACTATCGGTGCTTGGCTCATTTATCCGTCCGGTTGGTTTGATGGAAAGAGTCAAAGCGGGGGTGGTGCACGGTAGGCCTGCACAAGTACTTCAGGATCCTGACCCAAACAACTGTATTTTTATGCTCATCGATCGGGTGGAAAGTGGAGCGTTCAGCGATGAAATTGATTTAGACAATACTAGGACTACTTGGATAAACGAAAAAAGATACTTTGTTCTCGATGGCTGGATACGAGAGAATCTTCCAGATCTATTCTCGCACATATTCAGGGCGTCAACGGAGGATGAAAAGCAATATGCCAGAACTGTCCTGCTAGAGAAAATGAATTCTCTTTACGAAAGAGACTTAAAGGAACATGTTTATGCTGTCGCGAGGAGCACAAGGATCCTGTAGCGGCTATTGAAAGTTTTATATTATGGTCAAGCACAGACCAAGTTCTACAATGGAATATATGTATGCGGCTTTATTGTTACACAAACTGAAACAGGATATAAACGAGGATAACGTAAGGAATGTTATAAAGGCTACCGGGGTTGCTCCAGACGATGTGCGAATTAAGTCTCTCGTTACCGCATTAAGTGAGGTAAATATTGACGAAGCCTTAAAGAGCAGTCCTGTTTCCGTCCCAGGTCCTGTTACGTCACCAGCTGCGACTTCCCCTCAGCCTGCTGAATCGAAGGAGGAGGAAAAGAAGGAGGAAAAGAAGGAGGAGGAAGCATTGGAAGGATTGTCTGCTCTTTTTGGATAAATTGACTAGGAGGACTGACGTACTCTTTAATTATCAATGGGTGCTACGCGTTGGTGTGCTCTATTATAATTAATTAGGCTACGCTATAGCCTTTTTCTTTGACGATATTCGAAACACTCAAGGACTGAGTGTGAGCATTCCAGAGAATTGTGTTTATATTATCTTTAGTCAAGTATCCCGCCGAAACTGATAAATTCAATGCTTCCTGTCCTGATTGAAGTATCAATGGTCTTACTGTTTCTGGGGTGAGGTAACCGCAAGCAATGGCCAAATTCAGGCCCTCGAATGCCCCCCTTGCTATTTCGTCAAAATAGAAGTCTAAATCAATTTTTAGATCCTCTTCAGTAAAGAGCAGACCATCTGCAAGAGCACAACTTACCGAGATGCCTGCCTCAATAGGCTTTATATCTAATTTGCTTAGAAGGGAAGCTAATTTTTGAGATATTTGGTCACCTGGCTTAGCAACACGAGTATCTTTTACCACCCAAATACTCCCCTGGTCAATTTTGGTTGGGACATTGGATTCTTTAAACTCTGAAAGGACTGGTCCTGGGGTAATCCCTGTGTTTCCAGCGGGGATAATGATTTCGGTTGGGGCGATATCTCCACCCTTTGCAGCTAGAAATATCTTACTCTTATCGAAGATAAGATTAAGTCTGAAAGGATTGGTATTGGTAAACAGTAGCAAACATTGTCCTTCCAGTTTATTGCTGAACTCTGGTAGTAGAGGGATATCGTCGATCTTTTCGAACGCTCGCTGTACTACTTTGTTCTTGACAACCCTAAACTTTATGTCGCTGCGAAATTTTTTTCTAAGCTGCATTAACTGATTTGCTCTAACTTTATTCAGATTGGAAATGGCCAATGCATTGTATTCTTTTGGGAATTTCATCATCTCCTGATACATAAGCCTCTTTTTCTTGGGATAACTTTTTCTCTCGTTTTTCATGATACCAGACTCGACCATGGTTATCATCCAGCAGGTTCCCCTTTCAAGGCGCCCATCTTTGCAGGCCCACTCATTGTGAATTTGAAGACGGCGCTACGAATATTCTTCTCTCCTTGAGGGAGTTTCTTTTCAAGTGCCGAAACTACTGCAAGCGCATTGCTAGCCAATGAGGAATCATCCATATTTTCATCTCCAACTTTAGCGGAAACACTCAATTGATTCTTAATTCTCAGCCGTATTGAGCCTTGAAACCGATTGACGATCGATTCAAGAGGAGCGCCGTAGGGTAAAGGAGTGGGCATCTTGCCTTTTGGACCCAGAAACTGACCAATAGACCTTCCTACTGACGACATTAAAGAAGTATCGGACAAGAAGAAATCATGCTTTCTAACCAGTTTTCTCGCTTCTCTTTTATTAGTTCCCAATCGGTCTAGTTCTTGAGGTTCTAGTATTGTTTCAATGCCCACTTTTCGGGCTCTCATTGCCAAGTCTCCAGAGCCAATTAGGCAAATTGCAGATTCATCGTTTGATTTATGGGGCAAACTTACTATTTCGTTTAAACTAAACCCCTTTTTAACGTCAATATCCTTCAAAATAAGCGTCAATTCAGCTGACTGCGTGAAGTGCCGCTTATTCAAGCCAATCCTAGCTTGTTTTATCAATTCTCGCAGATGCTTATCGGTTACCAAGTTGGTCAGCAACATTTGTAGAAAGCCTACTTAAAATTGTTTATAATAAATTGCAGAGGGATTCGGAGGTTCTTTGATATCACAAAGTCCAGCGGGCCCGGAGGGCTTCGATCCCTCGACTTCCGGCTTTCTTCACTAGGTTTAGAAGGCAGGCGCTCTATCCAAGCTGAGCTACGAGCCCGACATAAACGAATTCACGTGTGAATACCAGTGCGTATTCTTCCGCTTTGTAATTTTCAAGGTTCATTCCTTATTAAGTTCTTAGTTTTTGGATATGAGAGTCTTAACATACACTAAATATCAATAGCTACAAATTCGGGCAAGAACAATAGTATGACTGAACATGAACTCGGACGAACAAGTGGGAGAAGAAATGCGGCATGGCCTTGGAAAAAATGAAGAGCTCGGAAAAAGTATGTTGGGAATTTGGGAGGAAATTTTTAAACTACCGACAATAGGCCCTTTATTTTCCTACTTTGGTAATATCAAGGATGAGAATGCTCAGGTTGCCAACTTGGCTGAGACAATTATGAAATCTCAAATTACTCTCGGTCAGTATTGGAAGCAGGTTAACCAGGCATACGTTAATGCAGTTTTAAGAATCAATGAGAAGACCTCATCTTCTTTACTAGATATTAAGACCAAGAAAGATCTAGATGATTACAGAAAACTAATGATAGATTC
>JAATVR010000778.1 GCA_014523665.1 Nitrososphaerales archaeon TH526 | reverse complement strand
CTTACAACTGTAGAAGGCCAAGGGTTTAGCTAGAATTTCTCCCTAGCCGTTCTGCCTTTTCAGTGTTAACAAAGAATTCAATTATGAACTCCTATCTAAGTATAATACTTGTATTGTAACCTGAACAATTTCTCGATATTATATAGAAATTTCTAGCATAAGGACATAAGAATGTCTCACTTTCATTCATTCGTTCTAAGTTGCCATATCTTTTGTTTTAAATGAAAAGATAACCATGTTCCGGAATCCCTTTTATACAAACGTGAAAAAGTTATTATTAGTTTGTCGCAAACCGGAATGATCGGGTAGTGGCGATCAGTGTTGACAAATTCTCGGTCGTCCTACCGCATGTCTTGTCGTAAATTTGGTTCCTAGTTATGGTAAATAGACCAATTCTTGCAACCTTATACTACATTATTTGGTTCCGTTTAGGCTGTTTTTGTTAATCAAGAATTGGGAGGCAAAGAAGGAAATGAAGATTTACTGCATTGCAACTGTCATCACTCGAATTATTAGTTCGATGGTGCTGTGGCTGTGGCTGCGGCTCCGGCACTACCTTCATCTGCGGAGATCACTTCACCATCTTGATGCTTTTTTTTCCTGCAATTGCATCCTCTGGATCTCCTGCGGTAATTGCAACCTACAATACTGCTGACTGCTATCGCAACTAATGTGTAATCTTTAGTTTTCTTCATAGGTAAATATGTCAATTAGACTAAATTATAGTAACTTTAGAAATATATTGCAATGTACATAACTACCTTTGACAATCTCCATTTTCATCATCTGATTTTGTATAGTTACAATTTTCTCTAAGAAATACATATAAGATATATAGTTAATCATTTATTATTACTTCTTGCATTAATAATCTCAATGAATATTAATTCAACAAAGCCCTGCGTGGGTAAAAAAAACACGTCCTTCAATGACCGCAATTATGCTGGACAATGGTCAATTGTAGGTGCTCTTGTTATTCTAATTTCTTCGCTTACCATTTCCATTTCAGCGTTTTCAGGAGCTAGTCTTCAATCGTTCCCTGTAACTGCCGCAGTTGACATAGATACATCTGGAGATGGCAGAGCAGCTGCTTATGACGGTGAAGAAGGAATTGCAACTAATGGCGATAGCTTTTGCAGCATAACAAATGATATTGCAGGAGGAAAGTTTTCATCATTATTTGAAGGAATAGTGGGGCAAGACTGTGATAATAATTCACAATTATCAAACCAATTTCTGGTAGAATACTCGTACACAAAGAATCCTGTAAAGATTGGAGAAAAAACCTATCTTACAATAACTGTTAAGGACAAAGAAACTGGAAACCCAGTCTCAAATGCATTTGTAACACTGGATGTGGAACCTCATACCATTTCGTCTGTAGATAGCACAATCGAAGGTGCAGCAGTTGCAGCAGCAGGTATTTCCTCGAATTCGGATGCAGTAAAAGACAAGACAACCCAAGCTATGTATACAGATAACAGTGGACATGCTACATTTACTTTGCAGATAGGACCAAAATCAGATCTAGGTATTTACGATACTCAGTTTGAGATTAGAAAAGACAGCTATCAATCTAGTTTCCAACAAACAAACCTCCGTGTAGTATAGATATCCTCTCACTTTTTTTGGAAATATTGTCAATTTATTCGTCAATTGACTTTTCTTGTATAATAATAGGATAGTGGTAATAACAGATCTACTGCATTCTCGAATCGTACAAGTCTAACTTAACCTTAAGAAACACGACAACAACTTCAGATTGGCATAGGATATAATTCAGGTAAATGTAGGATGTCAGAACAGGTCGGTTCAGTATGGTATAAGCTTCACATTATCTATATCATTTAGCTTTAAGGTTTAGGATATAATATTAAAATGAATTCCAGTTATACCTTTGAATATCAACTTAGCGAATTCTTTTTGATTAGCTCATGTTACAATCGCCTACGGGAAATAATTGTTATATAATAATCCTCTTCTTGTATGAATTTGAACAAAATAATGAATTTTGAGTAGATAACAAAGAAATTTTTCTTTTCATTAGAACCCATATTAAAAAAACTACAATCACTATTGCATTGAGATTTAATTGTAAGTTTCATTTACCTCTATTTTTGTTTCTCATTTCATGTGTTTTTCATACTCAGGTCATAACTGTAGACGGATCTTCTGAAGAGACATCTACTGTCAAACATTCGGCAGATATGTCGATTGATCTGTGTTGTACATGGGATAAGCAAATTTCTGATGGTGTATTAAAATATAAACTTGTCAACATGCAGGAGAAGCAGAGAAATGAGGTCAGAGAAGCGTTTGATAGTTGGAATAAACAACTGACCACCCTAAGATTCGTTGAGAGTTATTTGCACGATCAAAAGGCGGAGATTGTAGTAACATTTGGAGATATCGATAATGGAAATGTTAACCAATTAGTTAAGAACGCAGAGGCGGGACAGACTGCAGGACAATCTGTTAATAATCTCAACCAAAGTGGATATATCACGAACGCAAAAATAATACTTTCAGATAAAATATTCAATAAGGAGTCAGATTCTAATACTTTGTTTAATGTCGTCCTACATGAGATTGGGCATGTATTAGGTCTTGGTCATGCAAACTTCGAGGATTTGATGAATCCGCTGGTCACGAGTGATAAGGACGAAATATCTCTTTGTGATGTCAACGGAGTATTCAAGACCAACGAACTGGCCTTAAAGAAATATGCAATACCATCACTTCAAACTAGTTTTGGTGAGAAGAATATTATAAAATGTTAAGGGGGTCAAACATTGGTATAGACACCACTAAAATAGCGAGATGCGCTAGATTATTAATTCAGCTGAGACAAATAAAAAATGAGCGCTGATTGTTGTTTTAAACCATCTATCAAGAGCTCTTGATTAGTTTCCGAAAGTGCTCCGCATTCTTTGCGATTTCTTCATTCCATGTTTCTTCGGTATATCAATGCACTTCCATTCCATGCTTCTTAGCATTAGCAAGTAGCTCTTCTTCTGTTTCTCCATACATAGTGTGCGTGCACACGGGGTCGCCTGCTTCTTTACAATTAAGACTCAATGTCAATATTGATAGTATTGCTTAATCTATGTTGCTTTTATATTTTTACGATTGACCGATTTAGCAGCATATTTCAACAATCGAGAACAAGCCCCATATTCTGCTGCGCTGCTCATCTTTTTTGATCGTCGTATAGAGGCAACTAATGTAGTCTGGTGATAAATTAGACTCAGACTGCTGGTGTAAAGAAAAAAGGCTATGCTAACTGGTAATATGGAAAATTAGTAACAAACTTTCAAGTATGTTTATGTCATCTTGACAGATTTTTCATTAGATCACATTACAACCAAATTCAGCAATGAAATAACAATTGCATAGGGAGAAGGTGTTATAGCTTTTCAATCATATCTGCATAATTATCAATAACTCGGTCTGTAAAAGTCTCTCGGTACTCCAATAATATCCTATTAACTATCGCCTTATCTGTAATGCTATAAAGTAGATGGTCATTACCATGGATCATATGAAGTATACCAGCTTCCCTGAGCTTCTTGATGTGCCAAGATATAGTAGATGGGGCCTTCCCAACATGATCTACAATTTCATTAAAAGTACACAAATCATTGTCAATCACAAAAAATACTATTCTCCTAATCACTTTGCTTCTAAAACAGCTTATGATGTCAGAATCTTCTTTTGGTATGTTAGAAATAAAGTATCTCGTCACTCTATTGTTACTCATTCGTTCAACTCTGATCTCTCCAATTTTTTCTAGTATTCCTAGATGATAAGACAAAACACCATTGGAGATACTGGCTAACCTTATCAATTCTCTGTACCTTATTCCAGGGTTTTTAATTATGTAACTGTAGATTTCCGCTCTGACATCATCCGAACTGGCCACAAGATCTTGTTTATGTGATAAAAATCGATCTTTCATTGAGGTATTTATTATCTTGTGTTCACCTTCAAAATACCTATACCAAATAACGTTAGCATCGCGAACAGGATAACGTGGGGCAGTTCAATATTAACTACTGGAACCAGTATATCTTGAATACCTCTGGCGGCGTAGAAAAGGAACAAAGTCTCTACTACGACAAGAGACAGGAATCCCAGCGACATGAACAACAGCCTTGAACCGCCATTTCTAGAATATGACGACAATGAAACTATGCACAGGAAAATCGATAGTATGAGACT
>JAATVR010000777.1 GCA_014523665.1 Nitrososphaerales archaeon TH526 | reverse complement strand
AGAAATCCTTTTTTTAGATTCATCTCTTTATTTTCTTTTCCGTTATGCATGATTAGACGGAATATCCTAAATTGTGGTATATAGAGTTTCAGGTAAGATGAATAAGATGGCCACAGAGCAATGCCTCTATGCCCAAATACTGCAGGTAGTCGGAAGTACGATTTGTAGAGATGTCAAAGTCTTAAAACAATTGTCACAGCGGTTTGTATTTGATTTAGCAAAAGGCGAGCTAACTTACTACTATAAGCAGCAGTGTATTGATGGCATGTATGAAATTAGAAGAGAAGCACGGAGTCTTTATAAGTACGAAGACTGGGGTGAAGGGAATCATCTCACAGTTAAGGAAAAGCTTGCTGCTCTAAGGTTGCTAAAAGAATGTAAAGAAGCAAAGTTTGCTTTACTTGAGAAGGGCTATTCAGTGTTAAATATAAAAGAAATGGAACAGGAGCCGGAGGATATTCAAAACATAAAGATCAGTCAATAACATGCAGTGCTTAGCTTGGAATCAGCCATTAGTACTTGGAAATTATCCAGTGTCGGCTATTTCTAGCGTTAACAATAACAATAATAATGTCATAACAGTAAAGGATGTGAGAGGTTTTTGGACTTACCTTGGAATGATGAAAGATCAAACAAGTTCATGACTAACGTAGGACTGATTACAAGTGACGGTCCTTTCGGAGCAGATGTGATGGCCTGCGAATGGACTCATCATATATCTTACAGTCCTGGTTTGATAGCTGTTTGTATCTCCCCAAATAAGGCAACCTATGAGAACATAAAACAAACAAAAGAATTCGGAGTGAATCTATGTAGCACGGAGCAATCAATAATGTCTAGCATAGCGGGTGGGTACACAGGCAGTATGTACAACAAGATTAATGCACTAGAAGAGCTTGGGTTTGAATTCTACGGAGCTAAGAAAATTAGGGTCGCCATGATAAAAGGAGCTGCAGTGAATATTGAATGCATACTATCGAAGCAAATTACGCTTGGAGACCATATTACATTAGTAGGTGAGGTCATTGAAGCATCTAATAATTCTGACAAAGTACCATTAGCCTACCATGGAGGGAGGTACTTCATCCTGAACACAAATGTAGCAAAACCTTCTCAAGAAGAGCGTGAAAGAATAAGGAAGGTTGTCGAAAAACACAAGAAGTAATTCCTCTTTATGTTTTGATAATCGGAAAGCTCTCGTGTGCCTCTCACGATAATCATAACATTCCTTTTCGAAGAAATTCTTATTGACTAGCCCCCTTTTCATGAGTTTGCCAAACGTAGTCAAACCGATAAAATACGTAAGTTTAAAGATTTTGGATTCGCCACCCATTCCCTTTCCTAGTTAGTCCAAGAACCATTCTAACTTGGATTCTCAAGACTTCATACAGATCTCATTAATAGTTTGCTAGCAATAAACCGGTTATAGTTTTAATAACTAGGATTGCCATCCAAGGCATAGGTATTATTTCGTCTAAGGTACTAATCTAGATTCTACTTTTGCATTTTTGCCATTGGATTTGAACATAATAGAGTGTGACTACAAGCATTATTCCATAAGTTCACCTAATTTAGACCTTAAGCTAATACACTCAAGATTATGACCAAATAGTCGATCCTTTGATGATATGCATTAGAGAATAATATAGTTGTAGTAATCTACAAACTATCCATTACACATAGAACCACATTTCGATATAATAATGGTGGAACAAATCATTTATTGCTAAAATACAAGTTTTATTACTCATGTAAAGCAATTATGACTAATCATGTTATGCTATCCATTCGATGAGATGAGTTCTTACGATAGCTATAACAACATTTCTACATCTAATTTCAGATACAAAAACCGTTTCCAAAATAGGAAAGAAAAGGATAGTGAAGATGAGGGGTCTGACTATCTAGGCCAATCTATAACAAATATTACCGATAATACTCTACTGCTTAGGATCACGAAGCAGATGCAGGCACTAGTCTTCCAGCATAACTATTTGTAATCGTATAGCTTCTTTAGGTGTATTTATCGAACAAGCCTGTTGGCATAGGTCTATATCCATTAATGTACAACATATCAACGAAGGGAAATTTGTGCTAAATAATAACAGCAAAGTCTTCATGGATAGACTAAACAAGAGTATCATAAACGAGCTAATTCAGGACCCTTATCTAACAAGTGAACGTATAGCCAAAAAGATTGAAGTTCCACTATCAACGGTTCAAAGAAGAAGAACTGCCTTAGAGAGATCCATCCTTACTAAGACGTATATCCTAGATCTTGGCATATTTGGCTGGAGAATAGCTGATCTTATAATCGGCATAGATAAAGGTGATCCACATTCAACTGCCAAAAATATCATACAAGAAAACAGCGAAAATATCGTGAGTGCATCATTACGAATAGGCAGCCACGAGATTAATTTGGGTGCCCAGATACGCTACAAATCGTCGCAGGAATTACATCAGATCCTGCAGAATATCAGAGCTCTAGACAACATAGGTCGTGTCGAATGGTCAGAAATAGTGGAAAAAGTTGCAATCGATAAAGTAGATGTTTTTCACATTTCCTAGAATTCAACATGAGGTAATAGTTACTTAATATGAGTAAAGAACGCTAATCCATATTAGTTATTGACTATAATGGTCGAAAATTTTAAATATTAACTTATTTTGTCTCTGATGGTATCTGGACGCTACATATCTGTACGATCAACATATCATGTAATACCTGGTATTTATTGGTGTTTGATGCCATTTGTATCCAATATTTTTTCGACTCCGACCTATGAAACTATATGAGCAATGATGATTTTATTAAGGTTAAAGTAGGGTGAAAGGAACACGGTATGAAGAGGCTTATGCAGATAGGTGATGATTCTCGGATTGCTCGAATGTCTGCCATTGATAAGGCGATTCTAAGATTCCTGCTGGATCCCAAAGAAGGTACGAAATCCTCATTAGATCTATCAAGAAAGATCGGAATCCCCGTAACAACTATTCAGAGAAGACGGAAAAGACTAGAATCTGAATTTTTAGAATCTCACTATACTCTCAAAATAGAAAAATTTGGTTGGAGACGGATAGAGTTGTATATCTCTACAAGGAACGGCATGACAGATGCTGTATCAAAAAACCTCTTGGATTTTGATGAGGTAACGTACGTAGGAAAAAGTATTGGACAGCATACAATAGATTTGAGGGTGGAGATAATTGTAAGGGATAATGGACAGCTCTTAGACCTGATTGAAAAGGTAAAGGGCATGGATGGAGTTAACGATGCAATTTGGAGTGAGATTGTTCAAGTTGTTGGGAGAAAGAGATCTATTCCCAATGGTGTTATTGAGATGTTTTGAATCCGTCGTATGCGTGTGAAAAAACAATAATACTCAAGCCTGAAATTTGCCTTTAATTAATTGTGGTGACTTAAGTGTACAAACCACTCATCGGCATTACTTAAGACAAAGCAGACATGGGAAAGATAGGTTAATCAAAACTCGCTAAAAGTGATCCAATGAACTATTAAGAAAATAACCGAACGTTTGAGCGTATTAACCAGAATCCCACTTAGATATGGTTTTTCCTTGATATTGCATTCATTATATAGCTATTTTTCAAGCTAAAGCTCAGTTAAATGGCCAACTTACTTTTGTAGTTAATCTAACCATCTAATATCATGGCATTAGTATTGGAGTGCAAATCGGACGGAGCATTTCCCAAATGACTCTACGTCAGAGTTCCACTAGCGATTGTATCACATTTAGGATCTCTGTTAACAATTTAGATTTATTAGTGAAGGAATCTCAGAGCAAACAGGTAAGTCTCAATACGCTAGCCAAACAAATAGTTAATGAGCATTTCAATTGGCATAGTCGGGCTGCTCAGGCTAAACTACATTATTGGCCGAAATCTTTCTTGATAAGAGTAATCAACCAACTTACAAACGAACAGTTATGCGAGTTGGCACGGAATACAGCGAAAAACGACTTAGTAGACGTTAGTTTATTCCTACGAGGAGAATTTACTATTGCTTCACTATCCAATATCGCAGAGACGTGGTTACGAATATCCCAAATGCCATATAGATGTGAGGTGAATGCAGATTTCTTTAAAATCATTATTGAGCATGATATGGGATACAAGTATTCATACCTTATCAAGGAAATATCCAGATATCTGTTGGATGTAGCATTTGGAGCAAACACATCTTGTGATATTACCGATAACAGTGTTGTTATTAAGCTTCATTCATAAGGATATTGGAGCAGTACCACGCTGAACTGGTTGATAGAGTAATATACAGTATTAACGACTATTTGCCTGGTTTTATTGGAATATTATATGAAGAGGTGGTAGATTATGAACAAGGTGGCAGTACCTTACATCGATCCCTACACAAAAAGTTGAATGACTACTAGAATCCTTCTTCCCTGCGCTTTTATCAGTCGTTATCATTCACTTTTTGACTACTGCAATTGCTAATCCTTGTCAGGACTAAAAAACTTTTGCGTTTCGACAGTCGCATTACCTAACACTTCTGAGGTTTCGTTTACTATGGTTCCGGCTGATTTTGATGTAGCAACCTTCTCAGTAACGTTACCTAAAAATTCTCCTGTCTCAGTTATAGCGCCCCTTATTGATTGAGATGCTTCATCTTGTGTCGATGTTGTCGTTGCTGGTGTCGAAGTGGCAATGGTAGTTTGGTTCGTTGTTGAATTTGTCTGGCTGTCTACTGAATCTAATGTTCCTCGTGCTGTCAATATGACAACAAAAATCAATAAGATTACAATGGTTGTAGGTATCCTTATCCCTATTTTCATCGTACGCATCTATCAATATATAATAATATTCAACTTTATATCCTTTCATCTCAAACAACAGGGAAGTAGATATAGCCCGTTGCAAACGAAGAATCACGAGAACAATAAATGTCATGGTAATTGCTATTATACCTTCATTTTTGCATTAGTTAAATAATTTAATTTTTTAACTTGCAACTAAGTGCATACGATATTTGGGCTTAATCGGTCCATAGTATGACCACCATAGTATTGTTAAGTGGGATTTAATTAGATCTCAAATTCTTTCAAAGATTCTTCTGAGATGTTAATATACACCCGCTTAACACCATAATGGTCAATTCTTATCTTGGGGATAAAATACACGTGTTCTCTTAAATTTACCATCTAGTATAATCTATTTATCTTTGTATTCTGCGATCACTTTTCCAAATCCTCTGTCTTTATCACGACTTAAAATAGCCGAAGCTCTGTGAGAAGCATAGTACCTTCCCAAAGAAACATCGATTTTCTTTGCTTTGCTATTTCTCATTCTAAAGAACCACTGCTATAAGCAAGTCAACTTATATCTAACTAGATGGCTAGCTGACAGACGGTTCTATGTGTAAACTTCTCTTTGTCTATTAACTGATAACTCTGCTGCAGTTTCTCTTGCTGTATTTGTGAAGGTTCTTGCATTATCCACATTTATTCTTGAAAGCTCTTTTGTATGTCGTTGTGCTCTTTCGAATGCGTTTCCAAAAGCTTCAATATTTCCAAATAAGATGTCATTACTTATTCTTGCTGCTACTGACACATTTTCGGCAATATTGCCGACTGCTCTGACATATATCTCTGCTGGGACTTTCGGAGAAAACCAGTAATCATGTATTCTATTTGCATTTTCATAGTACGGAGCTGCAGAGTTAAAGACTGAATCTATTACTGACTTTTGAGCTTCAATATAATCTTCTACCATTTTTCCTGTCGATTCTAATACCTGTTCTTGATAGTGAGTAACTACATTTGTGATTCGTGGAATTTGAGTTCTTGCTTCGTTTATTGATTTTCTTACATTCTCTTTCGTTTCATCTAATGATTTGTGAAATGTGAATTGAAAATCTTGTACTGCTGCTTGTTGTTGCTGTTGTCCAACTTTTTGTAGAGTTTGGGCTGCATCGTTTTTATCTCTTATACTTTTGGCTTCTTCAGCGACCCTTTGAGTGTCTTCAATAGCTTTTGTTTCTTCTCTTTTCGACATCTAAAATCTTCTCACGATAGTTATATAATCACTGGCATTTGATGGAATTTGTCCGACCATTAAAGTACATCAGGCGTATTACGGGAGTAATACAGCGTTCGTTCTAGTATTATCAGTTGATAGATGCGATATCTGTAGCCTGGTTGCTTATAATGCAATAGATATATTCAACATCGAGATTGTTCTGTGATTCTTCAATAAATATCAATTCCGTCTTGAGAATAATATGCCCATAGGCATGAAATTCTTTCATTGGTGATCATGGAATAAGATGAACAGGTAAAGAAACAAAAGTCATATACTAAATTTGTGCACACTGCTCTGAGTAAGTGAATCTTGCAATTCTTCCACAGGTGTTGTTAAATTAGAGTCTATATTCACAGGATCCTTCGGATCAGGAGTGTACATATAGAAGTCCACTCCAGGATTTGTCAGATACACTGGTTCATTTAGAAATCCGGCAGCAAATAGATATTTATTGTTTCCAATGGTGTAGAGTTGTTTTTGATGAGCATAAACTAGGCCTTTACTCGAGATTGAAAAAAGTAATAGTGCAGCTATAATCATTCTTCCTAACAGGATAGAGGCGGAAGTACGTTGGTTCCTCAATGTTATAGCATCTTGTTTATTCATAAAGTTATCCCTTATGGACCTTTGTTAAGTGAATCTGAAGCCCATGTTAAAAAATATTGGAAAATTTTCGAACATCCATATATGCTGTGTTTACGAGTTAATGAAAATAGCCTAATTCCTATTAACTCTGAAATGCATGCATTCGAATGTCTTATGTTCTCATATTGATAGTAGCTAGATTCATTGTTTATTCTTCTTGTACTGTTTGATCATTATCCCTAGACATAATCCACTGTTTTTGCTTGAAAAACAAGAATAGAATGGTAGCCATTATAATCATCATGAAAACGACAATCAAAAATCCTGTTGGTATACTGCCAATTTTGGTCAAGTCGAGTGCATACATGCCGTAAATACCAGGAATAAGAGTTAGTGGTAGTAGGATAGCTGTAAAGATTGTGAGAATCCTCATGGTATCGTTCATTTGCACAGATATACTGGCCATATACAAGTCACGTGTAGAATTAATTGTGTCACGAAAGGATTCTACTAATTCTATTAAATCATCAATATTGTCATGTGCAATCTGCAAATATATGATCTCATCTTTGTCTTGTTCGATGTGTGTGAGAAAATTCATAATTTCCCTTGTCTTCCAAAAATGCCTTCGTAATAATATTATCTGTCTTGTGAGAGTATCTAATTGCTCGAGGATTTTGTTTGTTGCTCTCTTCGTTAGTGATCTCTGTCCAAAATCTGAAATAGCCAATTCTATTGACGTTAGTAACAGTTCATACCTGCCAGTAATTTCTGTGAGTATGTTATAATACAGTGCATCGATTGTTGCCTCCATTACCTTCTTGTTCTTTTGCTCAAAAAGTAACTGCACATTTGTCATCAGATCTATATTTTCAGAATGGATTGTTATGAGCCATTCCGTACTATGAAAAAGGTAAATGCTTTCGGTAACCAAATTCTTAAACGTCTTATATCTGATATCAAGAATAATAGTGAACTTGTGATTCTCTAAGACACGAACCTGTGGTTTTTTGGATTTATGTATCAAAGTTTCAAGTGCAGATCCATCCAGGTTATAGGTCTTCTTGATCTCTGATAATTCTGTAGGAGAGGGATCCACAAGATCTAACCACAATTTAAACCCCTTTTTAATATCCTCCTTTGTGCCACCCTTTTTTACTTGGGTTCCATTATAAGCAATAGCAGTCTGCATTATTTCCTTTTTATTATGTAACTCCAAAACCTTAAAAACCGTTGGAAAGATTTTTTCTAGTCGTTATTTAGGTTATTACCCATCTGTATTCTTGGTACATTATTGGATAAAAAGACCTCTAGAACGAAGTATTTCAGACGGATTCAACTTAAACGTCTGTTATGCGCTACAACTGTAAAACCGCAATGATAGTCTTCAACAGAACGCGTTGCATCATTTTAACAATTCGCCAAACCTCTCCAGGTCGGGTTTGGTCAATTTCTAGCTAACATAAAACTTCTAATTGACCGCTCATTCACATGCATGCCCTTTCACATTTTTAGATTTAGGGCGTTTGAATGAACTTGAAATGTTGCGGGCAGAATTCCAATAGGTTCACCATCTATAGCAACCGTAACATCCTTTTTTTCTTGCTCCACTGATTTCATAAAGACCTTTTTCGCCCGGGTATATAATATGTTATCATCATCGGTATACTCGTTACTATCATTATTGCTATTATCGTCTTCTCCTCTCATTTTCACAAATTCGTCCAACATTTTTAAGCTTCCTGAATTCTTCAGTATAACAATATCCAATAATCCATCTGAAATATGTGCCTTTGTAGCTGCCATGAATCCTCCTCCAAGAAATCTACCGTTTGCTATAACAGCCATTGTCATCTTTGTAATAAGCTTCTTGCGTCCTTCATCGACAGAAAGCTCACAGACGTTACTGGAATACGTCGGTATCGTAGCAATCATGCTGGTAATTGTGGATAATATACGACTCTTTACTGTATCCCTAATCTTTTTTGATTTATCTATAATCTCTGCGCCTACCCCTATTTCAGCTGCATTCAGGAAAATCCGAGGAGAATCCAATTCTCCTACAATATTGCTGTCTATCTCATCTTTTTCCGAGTATCGAGTGACTGCTGTGCTTATAACATCAATTTTTACCGGGTTCCCATTGACAAATCTCTGACAACAATCCTCTAATTGAGAAGGAAGATCTAATGATCTGGCTAGAACATTCCTCGTCCCACATGGTACTACAGCCATAAACGCTTCAGGATTTACTGGTTCTAATATGTGCTGTATTTCTACCTCATGTATTTTAGTTGCACCGTCATGATTGGATACTGTAATCTCTTTGTCTTTTCTGTCTTTTACACGTTCTTTCTTTACAGTGCAGGTGAAAAATCCATTTGCAACCTCATTTATCAACCCATCCCCTCCAATAGCAACAATATTCTTAAAACCGTTTTTCAGGAATTCTCTAGTCAAAATAGT
>JAATVR010000106.1 GCA_014523665.1 Nitrososphaerales archaeon TH526 | reverse complement strand
GGAATCAAAGAGGTATATTTGAAGTCAGCCCCCAATGCAGACATCCTCATCCAGGTATGAAAATCCTCTGATGCTCTTTCATTTGGAAAAGGACATTGATATGCAAATTTTGCTCTTACAGCCGTTGAGGAAGTTACATTGGTATAACCAGTGTACGTTCCCATCTTGACCCATACATTTCTACCTTCAATCGGATTATCTTCGTGCGATTCCAAGATCTCTAGGATAGGCGAAGAGATTCTATTTCTAGGAGTTTCCTGATTGTTTTCGTCTATTACCTCGAATGTCGAATAAATCACATCAACTTCAGGATTTTCTAAGAATATGCTTTTAACAACTTCTAACCGCTTGGGATGTGATATATCATCTGCATCATTAAAAAGTATGATGGAGCTACCCTGTTCAATAGCTCTAATTATAGCTAGGTTTCTAGCTACTCCAGGGCCTACAACTCCGTCTAAGAAAATAATGTCTATTTTTGGATAAAATTTTTTCTTTAAATCACGGAGATATTTCCCATCCCTACTTTCCGGGTACCCGTCTACTACAATAGTGGCGTTCCAATTTCCATCAGTTTGTGCAAACAATCCTTCGATAGTATCGGTAATGAGTATTTTCTTGTTCTGCTCTTGAGTATTTTCTATATGGTGTGGAATAATAAACATGCTTTTTACAGCTTCTGCGCGTATATTCACGTCCGTCCTCTGGTATGCAGCTTAATATTTAGCGGTTTAATTTAGAATACGTTCTTGTAAGAACTGAAGGCATTAAGATAATAAATTGACAATCTATAGCAGGTAAAAACAAATCATTGCGTTAGAGTTACAAAAGATATAGATATGAAGTATAGAAATACTTGTAAAAGACAATCGACTGATGCGAGTCCCAATTGAATTGCCGTTATATTAGCGAAGACCGCTGCTTTTATTTACATTTAATTAATTCATTTAATATGGTTTGAAATCCAACAATGTAGTGAGAGTTTGAGAATTGACCTAAATCTTTCACACTGATTCGGTCCTTCTTATGAACGTGATTAAGTATATGCGTAATAATTTCAGCAGCACGTTTAATTGTATCATATTGATATTGTTGTGGAACAAATTCTGAAGTGCCTCCTTCTTTTGGAACCACTGTAATTAGCCCTGCTGCCATAGCTTCTATTACAGACATGCCAAAGTGCTCTCCTATCATTGGATGAAAATATATACAGCAATCTTTTATGACTGAGAGAAGTTTGTCTAAGCTAGCATTAATTTCAAACGTAACATAGTCAGTCAAATCAAGCTCTAGAACCATTTGCTGGAGTCCTGAGTAATAATCCAAAAAATATTGATAGAGGTTTCCAACGATTTTCATTCCTTTACCTACGCTATTATCCTTTAATATTTTTGCGAGCTTGATCGCATTTTCAATCTTCTTGTGGGGAGCAATCCTGGATATTACGAGAATAGTATCTTTTTTTTCATTGTAGCCATTTATCATTAGAGCAGCATTATGAAAAGTCTCAACATCAATAGGTGGACTAAGTATTCGAATATCATCCAATTTAAATATTTTAGCTATCGCCTTGCGACTGAATTCTGAGTTCGTAACCACTAAAGAATTCTTCATTAAATTCAGGTAGCCATATTTTATTATTTCAAAATAGTATCTTTTTCTGTTCATCTGAAGTTCAGTTTCCTTTATATTATTATCTTCGTACCCTCCGTGGCTCTCTCCCTTTGAAATAATATTTGTCCACTCAGTCATGCCAAGATCTGTCCTTAGATATTCACTATTTTCAATTTCTATATGATATTGTGTACTGGGAAAATGACAATAGGTGATAGCATTATTCTTTGAAAAAGATGAATGGTAATAAGGGGCCGCATCACCATTTGTATTGATTGTAATGTCGTAATTGTAGTCGTCTTCATGTTCTCCCAGATGTTGCTGTTGGTGCTGCCGGAGTTCTTCTAATATACTTATGATATTAATTTTATCTGCCTTTTTTAGGACAGAGACAAGATTTTTGCCAAACGAATTTTCTAATTTTGATACATTAGGGCTCTTCAAAGTTGTAAGGTCAAAATCAATCCCCATTTCTGATAGTGATTGCATTGTTACAAGCGATAGCCTTTCAGCACCGCCGCATGGATTAAAGTCACCGTGTACTACATTTGCTTTCATTTCAGTAGCCAATCATATATGGGCCGAGCCCTATCGATATTTTTCTCAGTTGCATCTTTACCTTCTTTATCAATGCACAAAGTATTTAGCGATTAAAGAAAGTCACAGCATATAAAGTCGAAATATTTTACTCTTACTGTGATGGCTTATGAAAACTTTATCATATTAAAACTAAGACTTCGTAGTCATAGTAGAAGTTATATCGATCGTATCGCTATGCATGAACTCTAACACATTTTCTCGAAGAGTTATTATTAGACATCAATTTGAACACTCTTTGGCTTTAGTAAATGAAAGTACTAGCTATAAGCAGCCCTAATCTACCTACTCCCCCTCCCGATTATTTTCATCTTTGAATTGTTGGAGATCGAATGGAGGTTTGGAGGCCATGGTTATGTGGGTCTGTAAAAACTTGGCCTGTAAAGCTCATGATGTGACCTTGATCTCGGCTAAGGATTTTTCCACGGGTAAAACAGAAATGGAACTACCATCTAATTTAAAAATAATAAAGACAATTGAACCTTCTTGGGAAGGGCAGACAGCTGAAGAAGCACATTATCTCATGTACAAGGATTTATTGGAAAAAGAGTACGGAGATGGAAATGGAATAGTGTGGGATAATACATGGCATGGCTTTTCCTATCTGTCTGCAAAGAAATTTCCGAAAATGAAAATAATTCATACTAATCATGGCACGGTAGAGCGACAAAGAGTGCCAGTTAAACAACTAAAATATCCTAGATATATTGCGCTATCACGGCTTCATGCTAGATACATGTCATCCGTTCTTAGAATACCAGTCAGATATGTCCATCACGGAATTCCTTTACCTCAAATAGGGAAAACAAATAGCAATAATAAAAACAAAAACAGAGATTATCTTCTTTCAATCAATAGGATAGTCAAAGAAAAGGGAATCGAAGATTCAATTGAATTGGCAGTAAAAACAGGAAATGCTATAAAAATAGCTGGTGATGATATACATGCGCCAGATCTCTCATATGTACAAATGATAAGAGAGATATGTCAGAATAGTGATGGCTTGGCAGAGTATATTGGACTCGTGGACAATAAAAGAAAAATCGAATTAATCAAAGGGTGCAAAGCTGTTATTGTATGCCCTAAACCTACTTGGATTGAGGCTTTTGGGCTCTATGCTATAGAGGCAAATGCCTATGGCAAACCTGTACTGGCTGTAGCCAATGGAGGGCTAAATGATATAATTGAAAACCAAACAAACGGCTTTCTGGCCAAAACTCCTCAAGAGCTGCAAGGTTATATTAAGAAGATCAGCGAATGTTCGCCAGAATCATGTAGACGGAGAGTCGAAGAGCTCTTTACAGATGAAATAATGAGTAGAAATTATCTCCAAATTTTCAAGCGGGTGAGGGAAGATGATCCTGCATATAAATGGTAGTTTCCAAGAAACCTAGGTTGCAAACGATTCATGCGGATCCCATCAATTGAATACATTTTAGATAGCAGGAATAATCGTATGGTAACTTAAGCATACGAATTCAGTGTAACATAGCAATATGATAATTCGATCCGGAAGTACTTGTTTTATACACAAACACGAATGTTAAGCTATGGAAGATCACCACTACTGAGGGATTAACTTCCTCTTTTACGCAACATCTTATAAGAAATGATTTAAGTCGTTGAACTAAGAGAGAAGAAAAATAAATAAAATGGGATTATATCTTTTCAGGTCTATACTAATCTATAACTAGTTCGATCCGTCTTCTCCATCGTCTTGTCCATCACCATCTCCGTTCCCTCCGTCTCCATCACCGTCACCGCTTCCATCACCCGTGGTTCCAGAGGGTATACTCATATTTCCACCTGTCATATTTCCACCTGTCATATTTCCACCTGTCATGTTTGACTGGGCGTAAATGGAGGATGCAAGTCCAATCACCAATACGAACGCAACGATTACGACGCCTATGGCTACAAATATTTGACCTTT
>JAATVR010000776.1 GCA_014523665.1 Nitrososphaerales archaeon TH526 | reverse complement strand
GTGCAGATGCGTCGTAAACGCATTCTGATTTCTCTTTTACTTCTGTATTCCATAACAAAATCGAATAGAACAAGAAGACTAGATATTTATGAGAACCTTCTATTATTACTATTAGTTATGTTAGTATTTATTAAATTAATGTATCTAGTTATCGCTTCAAGTATAACTATGTGATCTTAGAAGTATCCATTTTACTAGAAGAATGAACTCAATATTCAGAGATTTTCTTAATTACATTCAAATACTGCAATGTTCGTTAACAATTTAACAGGGAGCGATTCCATGCTTAACCTCATATTAACTGCATAGTGAGTACCATTTTCTGTGATCGAAGGTAGAAATCCAGTTTTTCAAATATCATACTAGGAAGTTCATAATTATGAGCCGACGTGTAACAGGTAAGAAATTATTAACATTAGCTGATGTATCACTTTGAGGGTTTTATCAATGAGGCTTATACATATAATCATGGTTAGCAAAAGTTTAATTGAACTGAAAACCAAACAAAAAAATACCTGACATCTAATATATAGTATTGATTCATTAGATCATCATGAAATTAGTTTCTTGATCTCTTTGTTATAAAGAAGTATGAAATTGTATTTGAACTGTTTAATGCATTTTCAATATAGAGATGGGGTGTGTTTGAAGGACTGCATATTAGCAGACAGAACTCTATTGCCATCGAAGAAGGCAGCTGCTACCGGGAGCGAAGCTGAGAATAACCAGAGTTACGGAATTTCATACTATTAGTTTTATCTCGGAATAGTTGTCGAAGGTTTAGATTTACCAAAGTATGCTTTAACGCCAGGTCGATAGAGATAATACAGGATCACTCCATTTATCACAATTCCGACTATTTGATCAACTAAATGATATATCCCTCTTTTGTCTAGATCTTTAATTATCTTGAATATTGATTTCTTGCTCCTCTTAATTATTGGGCTCATTCTAGATTACAACTCTTCTTGTCCCTGCCTTTCTTTACAATGTACCTGCTGGCAAGGTAAACTGCTAAGGCGGAAGCAATTGCAATAGCGATTCTTCTTTTAGTAGACATTGTCCTATTAATATGCTCTAATGGACTTAATAATCATGATCTAAAATTGAGCTATAGTTCTAAAGCTGATGAACTTATGGGACAATTCTTATAATTGAATTCTAATATATTCGATTTAATGGCAAAAATGCAAAAGAACAATCTAAATACATCACCTGATGAAACAAGAACATTTGAGAAAGGCAAGATTGAACTTGCAAACTTTGGTGATATTACAATCGGCCGAGGAATATTAGAACCGGGTTATCGTTTTCTGTTCCGCTTACATTTTTGTCTGATACTTTTAGAAGACTACTATTGTCGCTTGACCCGTATGTAGCAATAAACATTGCTGGCGCAAGTCCAGCCACCTCAAAGCCCAGTACTAAGAATATGGCTACGATGGGTTTTGTTGCTCTACTGTCAATTTAGCTTTCCATTCCTGTGGTAGATTTTGAACCCATCCATTGTATACAATCGGTACAGGTAGAATACCCATGCCTCCCATACCTGCTAATGCATTAACTTTGTCATCTATCTGAATTTCTGGTGAACCCACCAAACTAATTCGTCCAGCAATTTCAGCGTCGTGTGGATCACCATCATTATTTGGATCTCCATCAACTATTATTAGGTCATTTGAAAAGGAACTGGATACATAAGCATAATATCCACCATCCTTCTTTGCACCAAAGTTTACTCCATGACACCCTGTACTGCATGGTAAATCTTTGATCAATTCATCGGTTTCTGTATCAACAATTGTTATTGTGGCGCTTCCCGTGTTAGCTGTCACCATGTATTGTCCATCAGGACTAACCGGAGTTTGTATAGGTAGAAAACCAATTGGTCCACTCACATTCCCAGAAATAGGATCATAATTTTCTAGCAAGTTTATTTTCTTTATCAACGTACCATTGGCAGTACCCACTACACTTATCGTGCTATCAAAGAAGTCTGAAACATAAGACTTGTTTCCATCTGGGGTCATCCCTACAGCAATTGGACTGTGACCCGTCTTTACTTTCCCCATAATTTTGTCGGCCATCATATCGTATATTGTAGCAGTACCTGCAAACTCGTCAGGAGTCACCATGTAATGATCATCTGCACTCATCCAATGTCCGTGTGGATGAGATGGATCTTGTCCAGGAAACTGCATAGGTATAACTTGCTTTACTGACTCACCTTTTGGAGCAAGTACGGCAACTCCCTGTTCTCCATGTAATACCACCATAAGCTCATCTGTTTTAGTACTTGTCATTACATGTGATGGGTCATTACCTACTTCGACATTTTTAATAAGTCTCCCCGTATCTCTATCGAATATCGATGTCTTGTTATCAAACCACTGTGTTGTGTATATCAGGTTTTGATCCTTATCAGTCCACATGTTGTGAGCATTATTCATATTTATTTCTGGTAATGCAACTTTTTTAGCTAATTCCCATGTAGTAGCATTGACTGCGCTTGCAGTACCAGGTTTTGTCTTGTTTGCTGTCTCTTCGAACTGAGTATTTACCCAAACTTCACCTATTCCCTCGCCATCGGGTTTATCCAATACATCTAAGGTCAAATTCTGACCATACCTGCTCTCCAGAGTATCTTTTAGGTTTACTACGGTACCATTCGTTATTCGTACATCTACGTCAGGATAAGATATATTCCAGGGTAATGGTGTCGATGATGACGATGATGATGTATAGTTCTGCCAGTTATCTGGAGCAGTAAAGGTAAAAAACGTCTTTAGGAGTCTTGTTGCAAGATCACTGCTTGTCGGGACGGTAACTCCATTTATCAAAGTAATCTCATCCCCAAGATCAAGACCCTTTGTAGATGGATCATCTGATATTACGGCACCTAACATAAATGGATGTAATTTACAACCGAATACGTATAATCCAGGATCGTCAAGTTTTACTATTCCTCCACCAGCATATGCCGTAATCTCGTCAAACGGCATATTAGTCGCATTTTTAGGATAAACAAAACTTGTAACAGTATGTACTCCACTAACGTCTGACATCATGAAGTTGACGGTCCCTGTCTTATTAATTACTGCAAGTGATCTTGTACCGGTATTTGTTATATCACCTGCAAGATTTGTAAACCATTTAGCAGGTTTGTCAGTAAGCTCAAATGCAGCAAAGTTTTTGTAAGGTGAAGCGCCAGGCTGGCTGGGTATATTTATTGCTGGGTCACCGGATACTACTTTAAATCCTCCCATCATGCCTGCCTCCATATGCGCAAATACATGGCAGTGATACGTCCATTGTCCTGGCCCTACACCATCTCCCACATCAATTACAAAAGAATGAGTTCTCCCTGGTATTATTTGCTTGACATCTATAATATCATTAGTTCCAGGATCAACCCATCTATGTGCATGAAGATGGAATGTATGTTGATGTCCGGCAGGATTTCCTGCATGGCCTACTCCTAATACATGAAAGCGGAATTTCTGCTCTATCACTCCACCAATATTGGGATTTGTCCACAAAGGGATCTGTCTATTGTTATCATGATTATCAATTTCCATACCCCAAAATGTGGAACCAACCATGAACAAGATTATTTCTTTATCGATCTCGTTAAGGGAGAGTTCCTGAATTTTGCCCTTTACCAATCCTGTAGTAAGTTTGTCAGCGGGATTAACAATTACGGCACCAAATAAACCATTTTCCCCCTCTTTGCTGTTATCCATGTATAGAAAAGTTCCTGGCTTACTTGCTACAAATTCTTCACTAGTTTGAATGTTACCATTTTTGTCTTTGATATCGACCTTGACTAGATCACCTTCGTCAACAACCAGAGTTGGACCTGGAATGGTAGCCAGTTTGCTATATTTAGATGTTAGATCTGTAGCGTTGTAGTTATCAGTAGCGGATGCTGACGAATTACTATGGGTCTTAATATGACTTATCATTTTATAAGCTGGCATTCCAGTTGGCAAAACTACGACTTCTAACTCAATATTATGTAGGGTATTGTTACCTGATTTAACACTTGATGGCAACGTAAAAGGAGCAGTATCCGGGATTGATGAATTTATAGAGACTAAACTATAAAATACATTTTTCTTAATGCCTTCATTTGTTTCTTCATTGTTCATTTTTGCGTTATAATTCTGTTCCTCGGAAATTTGTTCTTGTTGTGGTTCTGCGTATACCATGCCCAAATAGGATAGATCCGATGACAGGGGGGCAATGGCGATTATAAATATCATAGAGAAAGCTAGGAAAACCTTAGATGATATTATGTCAGACTTTACATTGAACTTTTTATACGAACTTCTGTTCTTCATTTTCTCACATCCCTCCTAATTGTAACCCTTTCCGTCAGTAGTATTGTTGGTAATAGTTTGTTGCATTATTGGAGCTGGTCCTGGAATACTAGTAATGCTTGCGGTATCAGCTTCCGTGCTTACTTCAAAATTTCCTTTCATTCCTGAAAGAAAATGTACCGGCATTTCATCATAATACGAAGTACTATTACCAGCATCAATGGTAAATACGTGATTTTCTAAGGGTCCGATATTCTTAAAACTAGTTGTTTGGTTAGTCCCTGGTTTAAGCCATTTGTAGCCATCGAGAACAAAATGATGAAAATCGGTACCAACTGATTGAATATGGAACCTTACTAGATCACCTCTAGATGCCTTAAGTGTAGGATCTACCCATAGCGGTGTATGTTTCATATTATTAGTATTATCTATCTCAGTACCCCAAAATGCGTCATCGGTCACAAATAAGACAAAATCTTTCTTTATATCTTTGACGTCTACTTCTTTAGGAGTCCCATTTACTAGAGCATTTACTTTTCCATCCGAAGGATTAATTATTACAGTAGAGAAGAACCCATTTGTTTCTATGCCATTCATATTTATTCCAGATGGACCCTTTCCAAATGTATGATCATGCCAAGGCCATGATCCTCGTGTTCCATCCGCAGCAGTCCAAGTATATGTATATGATTTTTGAGGTTTTGCTCCTTGATCTGCTACCTTGTTTGTCATTTTCAATGTACCATCGCTTGTAATTGTGTAATGAGCTCCATGTGTATGAAGGCTTACCATTCCACGACCAATTTCATTGACTAGAGTCAATCTGGCTGTATCACCCTCTGTCATGACTAGGGTGGGACCGGGGATTGTTGGAAGTTTACTATATCGTGGTGTAATATCCGTCGTATGATTTTCACTATCGATCATTTTGTATTCTAACATTTTAAATGCAGTGTGTCCATCGGGTAACTCTACAGCAGCCATCCTGATCTCATGAAACATAGGTGATGACAACGGTTGCTGCAAACTAGTTTGGTTTTGAGATGCTATTGGAGATGCCACTGTAGCTAAGAAGGATAAGCCCAAGACACAACTTGAAACGGCTAGAATAATGATTGATACTCCCATATGATCTGAAAAAGATCCATGAGACATCATTTCTAAAATAGTGAGATACTATAAAGTAATTAAGCATTTACGTTTGTAGTGCGGTTCTATGCAACCATGCCATTAACCACCTCGTTTCTTCAATAGCGGTTGAATGAATAGCTATTGTAGAATATAGCTCATATTAATGCGTACAATACGGAACCGACAAGATAGCCATATTGATTACATAGATCTTCCTAGTTTATGCCGCCACGTTGTGGGGGTGGATAATAGGGTTAGGCTTCGTCAGGTGGGTCGAAATCGCCTCCGCCGCCTCTTCCGCACTCATTGAAACCGGCATTATAACCTGCCATAAACTGTTCAGTATGGCTCACTATCTCATTGAACACCCATATATGCCGTAGTTTAAGAACTGCTATTATCGAGGATTG
>JAATVR010000009.1 GCA_014523665.1 Nitrososphaerales archaeon TH526 | reverse complement strand
GACTTGTGTACACCCCATAACGAAGCCATCAGTATAGGCTATTTGACCGTTTGGATATAGTCCGCATGCTCGATATTTAATCGAATCAAATTTCTGATGCATTCCGTGTGCGTTGCCGTCAAGTCTACAACTCGATACTTCGGCACCAATCACGTTTGCAGTTGCGTTTGCACTACTTGATGACGAACTTGAACTGCTGCTAGAACCACCACCATTATCTTTTATTACGCACTTTCCATTTTCTAATTGAGTCCCTTTCCCGCATTTTATTGGTGGCGGTGGACATGAACCATCTGGTAGTGGATCTCCACCATCTGGACATATTACTGGTGGACATGAACCATCTGGTAGTGGATCTGCACCATCTGGACATATTACTGGTAGACCACATTCTAGAAGATCTGGATTCTCAAAACACGGATCCGGCGCTGGTGGACATTCTGCTTGTGTTGCAGCAGATGATCCGTCTGAGCATGTAGCAAAACTTGATACTGGTTCTAGTGGACATTCTGCTTGTGTTGCAGCAGATGATCCGTCTGAGCATGTAACAAGTGTTTCACTCTGCTCACACAATTCTTCTGTCTCCACAAGTGACCCATCTTCACACTTAACTAATTCATCATCATTTTCATCGTCATTGTCGGTTGCTACTTCAAACTCATTTGATCCAATATTATCTTCCCACTGAGAGCCCTCGTAAGCTTCTTCTAATTCTTCTTGACTTGAAATTTCACCCTGGCTATCATCATCGCCCTCAACCCAGCCGTCATCTGTCGTTCCCTCATCTGAAGAACCATCATCTGGGGAAGCGAATGCTAGATTACTTGGTATGCTCATGGCTACTCCTATGATCATGACTAAAAGCACTGTCAGTCTTCTCGTTGCTTTAGATTCGGTAATTATTGACATTAATATCCACTAATACCCATTATGGGGGTTACATCTTAATAAAATAGAATGAAACTAAAACATAAAAATGATTACATTGAATACACTTGATGCAGCTGCTGCTATTTGCCCAATAAAAAAGATAGTCATAACTTTTGCGATTATTTGACTGTGTCATTAAGAGAATAAAAGTTGCCAATAACATATTTTAGTGTAAATCCCAAAAATTCTCAAAAAATGTCTAAATATCATGCGTTGTTAGCTTGCCTATGGAAACCCATTCTACATTTAGTGATTGGGTTCAAGAGTTAGATATTGCAGACGGGTTAAAGCAGTTATTGAAAGATACCGATCTTACAATTGAATCGATTACCGGACTAGGCTATCGAGAATTGTCAGAAATGCTACATATTGATCCATATGTGGGTAAGTTGATAGTTGAAGCGGCACAGAATGTAATACAAGAAAGAAATCAGAGAGAAATTATAGCTGATACCAAATAAGATGCGCATTACCTATACGTGAAACAATTACATTTTAAAATAAAACTATAAAGATAATTGACATAATCGAGTTATGATAAATTAGACTGGTATGTGAGTGCTAAATTTTCAATTTCAGTAACTATTATAAAGCGAGGGAACATACTAGTACCCAAATCAACTATCGACTAGAATAGAATGGTGTTACCGATTAAATTTTAAATTCTTTCAAAGACTCTTCTGATAGATTGAAATAAACTTCATTATCATCGTAACGATCTATTTTCGTCTTGGGAATTAAATATTCACGTTCTTTCTTATTTTCACCATCTATTATGACCAACTCATCTTTATACTCGGCAAACACTCGGCCAATTTCTCTATCTTTATTATTTAGAATAGCAGAAGCTATTAGAGATGCAATAACTTAAAGATTCATCGGCTTCGCTACTTTCCACTATAAAATATATTCTTGAAAGTATATAATCATTATTCTATCTAGGTATCAGAACGGACAGATCTTCTGTCCACGATACCCATACCAGAGCAGCTGGCCCAGCTATCTCACGACCAACAGTTGATTCACCTGGATTGGGATTTTTAATTGAAATAATTATGTCGTCTTCGCTCTAGCTAACTTCATTATTATCTAATAGAAAAAATATCAGATATTTGAAAGCGTCCGAAATTGCTTAATGCAAATATACATTGACTAACAATGATTTAATACGGAAAGAAATTCTTTTAGTCATCGACCCCCTGCTGTTACAATAATAGCAATTCTGGTTATTATCACCGGCATAACTGCTATCGCGGGCGGACTTATTCTTTTGGGCACTGCGGCGGTTGTTCCTGATTTAAGTATAGTATTTCTTTCAATAGGCGGTGTTCTAATAGCAATAGGGATCGGATATCTGGCTATCAGTTATGGCTTGCTTAGGGGTAGAGGATGGGCCTGGTCAATTGCATTAATCTTATCTTACATTGGAATTGTAATTGCTATTATCTCAATTTTGAGTGGAAACTTCATATCGGTAATAAACCTGGCAATTAATATAGCAATTGTGTACTTTTTGTATAGGCCCCAAGTTAAAGCATTTTTCAGAAAATCGCCTAGCGCAAAAATCTAGTCTTATCATATAAGCCAATTTTCGCTGGCCACCTATGTGATATTATATTTCTTGGAATACTCAATAATATAACAAAGTCCTGTAATTCTTGATTAAGTCGTTTGACCCGCTTTATCTCGAGCCATTTTGTTGAAATCGGATACGGGGGCATGATTGGGTTTCCGTCAGTATTTATTATTCTATGATCATAAGTGAATTAGTCGTCATCATCTCGTTAGGATCGGCATATTTTTTGAGCACAGTCAAAATAGTCAAATACCTCGTTAAATCGAAATGTTGACCAGTGATCAATGACGAAATTATTCTTCTGGTTCTTCAAGTTCTTTCAGTGCTTCGTCTATAACTTTAGCAATATGAGAATATACTGCTGCTCCTGATTCATCTCCCTTTATGAGACATCCATCAGCTAATATCATCTCTCTATTGAAAT
>JAATVR010000105.1 GCA_014523665.1 Nitrososphaerales archaeon TH526 | reverse complement strand
CCTTTGAAATATCTCTGATTGATAATAGATTAAAGCTTGTCTTAGCCACAGCTATAGTAGCTGGGAATGGTGGCTGAGTCTCTACACGTAGTCGCACATTGTAAAGAGGTGCTGAGCTACTGCCCGCGACTCCCTGCAAGTCTCGATTAAATTTCACAGCATTAGCTGAGCCTTCACTGAGAATTGTAACGTCTGCACCAGTATCCACCATAAATTTTACTAAACTCCCTCCGAGGGGCTATCCTAGTCACATAAAGGGCTTGTCCTCGTCGCAAGTACAGCTAGAAATCTGACTTCAGTGATATTTTTAATATCGAGTGGTTATTTCCAAACAAATCAGCCTTCATTATTGATAACTGACCTTTTAGGTATATATGCGCGGATGATAGATTGAATTTGTTTATCAGATGATCTATTTATGGCACATTTTTTAATTGTGATTCTTTTATTTCTTGTTGCCAAGAATGGATTAGAGTAACATCAACTGCTTTCGTCATCGAGTTATCGTTAACTGATGTTCTATTATTTAAAATAAATGCGTATGCATCGCTTATCGATGGTCTGAAGATATCATTAATACTTTCCCCATTATTACTATAATGCAGCTCTATATCCTTTTTACTTACACCATTGCCTTTTTTCCAGGCTAAAACATCTTTTCTACTAATTATCAAGACTTCAATACTATTACTACTACCACTATAGACTGACTTTTTTACCTCGATATTAAAGGATAGTTTATACTCAAACATAAGTATCAAATTTACACCAAAATACAATATCTCATATCCATATTCGTCTCCAGCGGGTATGTTAAACTCATTGATATTTCTCATTACATGAGGAAGGACCTTTACCATGGGGAATCTTGGTTGTGGATACTATAGAATGTTTTGTGTGTTCACCAGAAGTTCGGTAGAATTATTCCACCCTCGTCTTTGGCTAAGGGAATCGAGTCTCACTACTTTTACTGCGCCAATATTTCAATTCTCGAAACAATATTTGTGCTATTGAAATAAACCGCAGATCATGAAATGGCTTAGATGCAGTAATACTCACCGAGCTTTAGAGGCGGATCAATAATATTCTAAATATGACAACAAATGTGGGCGAAACATAAACCAGTGGCTGTTGTGTGAAGCTACCAAAACATGTCAGAACTATCTGAACTACTCCTCATGATAATCCTTCACTAAGGATGTGACGCAATTATGGGTGTTATCAGATAAAGACATAATCATTACGGCTTACAGTAAGGTGCAGGTAAGCGCGAACTCTTAAATAAAAATAGTGATTTTTTGTTTGTGATGAATAAACAAGTTTCAGATCAAAAAACGCACTACACAAATACGTTACACAAGGCGGTAACGATTGATGGGCTGTCTATTTTTTACAGGGAATCAGGGGAACCAACCAATCCGAAGATTGTATTGCTTCACGGCTGGCCTTCGTCTTCTCATCAATACCGTAATCTAATTCCTGCCCTAGCAGACCATTTTCATATCGTCGCACCAGACTACCCTGGTTTTGGGAACTCTGATTTGCCTAGTACGAAAGAGTTCAACTATACCTTCGATCGACTCTCTGAGATAATAGAAGATTTTTTGAAGGCTATAGGCTTTACACACTTTGGACTTTTCATGCAAGACTATGGGGGACCTGTTGGCTTCAGGATCATATCTCGTCATCCGGACTGGCTCGAATGGCTTATAATACAGAATACCAATGCCTACGAGGTTGGTTTTACCAAGGTTTGGGATGGATTCCGTAATGCACTGTGGAAGAATCGTACACCAGAGACTGAGGGCCCTCTACTTGCATTTCTACAACTTGACGCTTTTAAGCAAGTATATCTACATGGCCACAAAAATCCAGAGAATATTAGCCCCGATAACTGGAATATGGATTTCCGGTTCATGGAACGTCATAATGCTAGGCAAGTACAGATGGATTTATTTTATGACTACCGTACTAATGTTATGTTGTATCCACTGTGGCAGAAATTCTTACATGAGCGTCAACCGAAAGCCCTAATTTTCTGGGGTCAGAATGACATATTCTTTACACGAGAAGGTGGCGAAGCCTACCTGAACGATCTACCTAACGCCGAGATGTACAGGCTTGATTCAGGTCACTTTGCCGTAGAAGATTGCCTTAATGAGATCGCTAATAATATTAGCCGCTTCTACTTTGAGAAAGTGGTCAGAAGGCCAGCTTGATACTTACGCAAAAGCACTATGAAAGATATTACCTATTGCCGTCGCAAAAAAAATGTACCGTTCGCTACAGGACCTACCTTCCTCCTCTTTCATTTCTTTTTCAAGTCAGATTATTTGAAGTCTTCATTGCCCTTTAGGCCAAAAAAATAATATTTAAGCTAATTATACAGCATGCAGAAGAGACTATAATAACTTCTACCAAATACTTATGATATGGGACGTAAGGATTGGTATTATGTCCACTTACCGAAACTTCTGATCAGAAGACTGGATCAATTCCTTCAAACACCTAGGGCCAAGAGTATGGGCATGTCTAGTAAACCTGAGCTACTGAGACACCTTATTAACCAGTTCCTTGATGAGGAAGAAGCCTTATACAACAAGATGAGT
>JAATVR010000775.1 GCA_014523665.1 Nitrososphaerales archaeon TH526 | reverse complement strand
TCCAAGATAAATCTTATTATTCTATGCCAGTAATAACAATCTCCACTTACAGTGGTAGAACCCAGCGAGAAAAAGATAGATTGGCAGAAGCGATTACGGATGATGTAGTGAAGATATTTGAGGTAGACAAGAAGGATGTTATCATAGTGTTTCAGGAGGAGCCACATGGAAACTGGTACGCCGAAGGCGTTAGACTCTAGCCTAGTGCAAGAGGCAGCTGCTTCTACTATACCAATTCCTCGCGTTGAATTATTTTGTTTCCGCCACAATTAATTTAATACATCATATGATAGCTCAAATTGATTTAGAGTTGTAATCACTATCTTCGTCATATCATAATATTCAAATTCTATGTTAGAAAAGGTTAAGGATTTGATTGTACTTTCTGAGTCGAGCTAAATCACTCAAAGTAGGTCAGGGGCTGTATCTATCGGCTTCACCCCTGACCTACTACTTCCAATTGCTGATTCGTCCGTTATCAGGCGATGATATCTAAAAGGTAACTAGGTTTGACATGTAGCCTGGTTTGAAGAATCTTACTGTACCTACATATAAGTCTAAAATCGAGGAGAAAAAATTCATTTTTTGTATCTGATGGGAAGATGGTTTAGAAAAAACCTGAAAATAGTGAAACAGATATGTTATAATTTAATATCTTGGGAAAATTACACGAAATTACTAATTAGCAGACAGATTGTACGTTAACGCATATGCGCATAATTATAGAAACTGTTGACATAGTTTGATTGATCAGGATAAATTAATAAGATCTAAAAGGTACATCTATGATGATTTTATAGATAGATGGAAAAAGACAACAATACGAATGACGAATCATTAAAACTACGAGGCCGAATGGCAATCAGTATACAACATCAGAATATCTCAGCTGCACAAGAGGAAAAAAGATTAAACAACAAAATATCTGAAATGTATGGTGTAGATTCTGATGAAGCAATCGACATCCACGTCAATTATCATTTAGATCGAATTTCAGCTTTCCTTTTAATGAGAGCTCGGAAAAACGGTATGATTGAGTCAATGTTTTTTAAGAGATTAAGCAACTTAAACACTATCGGATACGCGTATAGCGTTGCTCAAGGTGAACTACTCGAAATGGCCGCGGTAGATATCTTGTACAAACACTTATGCAATTTGCACAATAGCGATCGACCTATGGACGACAGATATGTTAGCTTTTATGGGTGAAATTCATGTTCGCATTGCCTTCTAGAGGGAAGGATGATCAATCGTATTTCGTCTTGTCAGTTCCTTCTTCAGGATTAAAAATCGAGGCTATGGTCTACCGATATCTTGCTATTCATTATGATGCTATAGTTTCCATTATCGTAAGATGGCATCTAAGCTAGCGGTTATATCAGTCATAGTGCAAGTCTCCACATGCAAGATTGTACTAACGATAGCCTTATGATGTGACAGCAGTAGTCAACGGTGTAGACTGCAGGTCCTCATTATCCAACATGCCTTTCCGTCTTAGTTTTGCCTTGTATTTTATATTTCTTGGTCTCGTTCTCAGGCGATAACTACAACAAGGGCACCACAACCCTTCCCATCTTATGAATATCTCACAGACTTGGCACCTCTTCTGACCAGCTGCGTACCGTCCTGTACCAACTTGCTTCTGAGCCTTATGTCTTATGCAAATCCCTTTACAGGTCATTTTAAATTATCTACTCTTACTGTATCTCATGTACACAATACATACTTATAAAATATTTTGAAAAATGGTCATAGATATAGAATTTAATTTAATATGAACTAGAAGAATATTGTACATAGATAGAACAAGTTTGTAATTTCCAAGAATGGTCTGAATAAATATCAATTCAGTAATGCTTCACCATACCTCAAAAACGAGAAACTTGCATCTATTTTGTGGAAGATTAGTAGGAGCTGCCCAATATAAGAGGCTTATAGTGCTTTCAATTAGAAAAAGATGTCGCAAATAGAATAATCATAATAATAAGGCAATTCTACAAGGACTGCCCAACTCGTCCTTGTAAGTGTCAAAGGAGTTTATACCTTTAACATAAGCAGAATATGCTTAAACATCCTAATGAACTATTCTTACCAATTTGATACTAATCTGCTGCTCCACCACAAGCACAATATCCAAACTCATCTATTCTTGAATTACACATATCACAATATCCAAATAAATTATAATCCACGTCCCATGATTCTTTGCCAAATCTCTTTAAATGAGCGTTGATCTCGTAAGGAATCGAGGACGACGCTTTATCCTTCTCAATAACACCTTCTATCATTATATGATAAGACGTCTCATTATATATAAAATTACCTTTGATAATTTCACCTTTTGAAAAGAAAAGATAGAATATCTATAGTTAATTTAATCTATGTATAATGATTTCATAATAATTCACCCGATAAATTGAAATATAATGTAGACCTACGCCGGGAATCAGCTCGTCACAGGAAAGTAGACCTTATATTAAAATAGCTTACAGGGTATGCCAAATATATGAACTGTATGAGCTAACAAGTAGCTCGTGTAAAAGATAAATGTAGTAGCCTATATACTAGCATAAGTATATGTCTGTTACCGAAAGATTACGCGAATTTCTTACGCAAGGAAAAGATTGGGAACGAAAACCAACAAATATTCCTGGTGTATTCCTTTTAAGACTTCCAGGATTAAGAAGTAATAGCCCTTCATTGGCCATTGAGATCAATCCAGTCGATAGTATTGGTTCGCCTACTAAAAAAAGAGGAGTAGTGGTGAGATCCACACCTGAACTCGAAGACATAAAACGAATAATTTTGGACCAGAAGGTTTCAGAGCTTACAAAGAATATGGATGAGATAAACCCGCAGCGAAAACAGCAAACTACTGCGACAAGCAAGCCCGAAGTGTTCGAGATTTAGATTTACTTTCTATCCAGTTGACGTAGCATGATCAGGATTGATGAC
>JAATVR010000774.1 GCA_014523665.1 Nitrososphaerales archaeon TH526 | reverse complement strand
TATAATTCATATAAAGATAAATTACTACTTATCAATATGATTCCCTTTTTAAGCTATCCTATATGCTTCAAAAATATTCTGTTCATAGTTCTCCCACAAAAGATTCTCTTTTGCAAACTGATACACGCCTATTCGCATTTCATAGATTTTTTCCATATTATCTCTGCAATCTCGAAGCTGTGATATCATATCCTCATACTGTTCGAATGTAAAACAGTAATTCCTTAGGATATTTTTTATTGGAACGAGTGAAGAAGTACATAGAACTACGAGACCTGCATGGGCATATTCATATGCCTTATTGGGACTGATGTATTTATGTGACCAATGTTTTCTAAAAGGTACTACTCCAATAGAACTATTTTGCATTTCTTGGTACATCATATTTCGTGGCAGATAGCCTTTATATGCCACCCTAGAATTCGAAGGATTTGATGAAGAATGGGCATTTTTTGATGGTTCATCTATCCCTATCATTGTTAAAGTTCCAACATCATCGTATAGATTGAATATGTCAACAAACCCTTCCATATCGCGATGAGCTATTTTGGTATTATTTTTTGGCTCAATGCCTGCATAAACTGAAGTTAACTCCTTATGAAATCTGGGAGGTTGTATATCTTTTATTTCGTTTTTCATAGGAAAGTTAGGAGTAATAAAGACTTTGCTAGTGCTTTCCAATTGTCGGAGTTCTGTAGCAATATTTTCAGAAACTGTTAGTGTAGGAGCTGATGAAACTAGTTGCTTTTCCCATTTTAGTCCCAATTTCAAAAATCTGTAGTTCAATAATCTTAGTATTGTTTTTTGCATCATGCTTCTAGGGCTACCACTATTCCTACTAGATTTCTCTAAGCTTGAGTTGTATGATTCGATTTGTCTTCTCACGTACGACGGCCAGTATTCATGATCATCGTATACAAAAGGGATATCAATTTCTGACACCATCTTTGCAGAGAAAACATTATGGGCGTGAACAATATCCGGTCTGGCCTCACTAACTATTTTCTTGAGCTGCTTTTTAACGCAATACCAATAATATGGAAAAGCGCGCCGCGCTCTTGGTGTCCAATTAATTTCATATATTTTTGAAAAAACGCTATTACTAATATGTGATGGCAGACCTGCAAAAAATACTTGATAATTACGGTTTAGCGCACTAATAGCAGATTTCTCAATTCTCCAATCTGGCAGGGCATAATCAGATAAATGGAGAATTCTCAATGGTGGATGTATATATGTTAAAACTCCTTTTTTTAACATATCGGCTGATTAAATTGATAAACATCAAGTTCAGAATAAAAATAACCTTCCTTTCATTCCTCCAGTCCTTTCAATGTCGTGGGCAAGAATTCTCAAAGCCGGCTGACGAAATTCTTCTTAGAAATCCCGCCTATGTATTGTACCCCCTCGTATTCTAGTCAGAGAGAGATATTGATGATAGCCCCTCGCTCGCTCGCTCGCTCGCTCGATGATCTACATTTGAGACTAGCTCTGAAGTGATATTTCCATACACTTGCTCCTACTTTATCTTCATATGCGAGGATAGTCAACAATCAATCAGCAAACTGTAGCTCCTTGTAATGCGGCCTTGCATCTATTAGATGTCTGTTCAGTCACACAATCCATGTGATTGCATCTAAGATCCTCCATACTGCTGTCTTGAGGATGGATAATCTATGGATTGAGAAACGAAGCAACTTCTATAACCGACTGTAGCTATAGAAATAGCGCTGCCATACCCACATAGCAGCTAATCATTGGAAGATGGTAAAAATCCCAACACTCACCGCTGCCACAAACTGGCCATTCAAAGGCATAGATTGTGGCAGCAGATGAGATCTGTCAACATCCAAGAAAGCCTGCAATAATGAATAAAGCCAGGGGTGCGCTCACTCGTTGAATAGTCTAATAGCGTCCTCTTTCCGTGCGTGAAGGGCCCTGGCACGCACATTTTCATTCAACCGCATTTCCTAGGAGAGATGATCAAGGAAATCTAAAGGTCACAATAGACGCTTTCATTCATTCTCTACAGTTGAAAAACGTAGCTACGGACATAAGTCACAATAACATATGTACTACTACAAGACGACATCTTCCAGAAGAATTGTAGATCATACCTCTACACTAGAACTTCGCGAAACAGTTCAATAATAAGATGTGACATGATGAGCAAATTTAACAGGTTATTTCCATTGTCATTGATAAAAAGAAAACCTCCGATGTCTAGTTGAACTGGAGAATAATCAATACATTATATACCTCATTTTTCATGAAAACGTGATGAAAAACCATATTTTTGGAAGAGTTGTCGTCATGGCAATTTTGGCAGCAATCGGAACAGCTGCAGCAACTTCATTAGTAGAACAAGAAGTAAGTGCTCCAACCTCGGTTAGACAAGCACCTCCCGCTATCACAGGTGATAATGTCTACGTAGCATGGTGGACTAATAACACACAGAATGGCAATAATGAAGTCTTGTTTAGGGCATCTGCCGACGGCGGTGCAAGTTTCGCAGATAAGGCCAACTTAAGCAATACAACTGACTCAGATTCAACAAGAGTAGAAGTAGACTCCGACGAAGATAGTGTAGTAGTTACATGGTGGGAAACAAATCAGACAGATGAAATACCGGTTATGAGAGTTAGCAACGATAATGGAGCAACATTTGGGCCCGTTCTGAGACTAGCATCTAATGGGACTATTGGAGAAGTAGCAGACGGAGAAGACGAAGGATAGGATGGATGAGAGTTAGTAGGTTCGTGGTAGTAAGAAGAGAAAAGAAAAATGGATTGGATACTACTATTTTTTGTTTGTTCTTTCCATTTCCTTTATCTTCGTGTCCACAATTTCCGGTCGCTTTATTTCCATCTGCTTTAGCTATCTATCTTGTCTTTGAATCGCAAGCAGAATAATCTCCTCCCCCGGATGATATACAGCCTGATATGAATCCCTCATAGTATGCCTGACCTGTGGTACCACAACCACTCTGTTGAGTTTGATTGAATGAGCCACTGCGTCCAGCTTCGTAGCCAGCCTTATAGCAAGGATCATTCTCATCGTCATTCTCATCGTCATTCTCATCGTCATTCTAATGACGTATGTTTGTATCCGCATTCTAATATAGGAACCATCGGAAACTATTATTTAATAATTCCATTGCTCTAACAAGTCTCGGTCTGATTAGGAGTAGATATTATATCTAAAAGTACCGCTAAACAAAAAAAGAAAATAATAATCAGGTACTGCAGACTCGAGAATTTGAATTATATGAGCGTGAATACATACCGTCAACTAGCACCTTTTTCGGAAACCATATTTTCTCTCGTGTCCAGCGTATGTTGGGCGAGTTCTCTCTTCTCTCATAAGAGCGGCTGCTCTGTAATCACTAGTGAATGAGTCAGGTAACTAAGGTCGATAGAGCCTGATTGTATTCAGTAATTTCCTTAATATTCTCTGCTACCCTGTCTAATCACTAATAATTAATTCTATAAGCATTTTGTAAGGCCTTGACAGATATTCATAATTATTAGGTAATAGCAATAGAAGACGCAATAACAAAATGCAAAATAGTATCGACAAGAAAGAAGAAGATATGATGACGATCAAAAGAGAAGACTATCGATACACTCCCAAAGAAGGTTTTGTCCTCACGCATTTTCTGACCGTAGCAGATGTTTCACGATCAGCAAGCTTTTATCTTCGTATTCTTGGAGGAAGAGTCATCCGCAGTGGAGAACCCACCATTATTCAGATCGCCAATAGCTGGCTAGTTTTGAACCTAGGGGGAGGACCAACAGACGATAAGCCAACCGTAACTCTTCATCCGCCTCAAAGTTCGAAGGAATATAGCAGCTTCATGAATATTCGTGTCGCAGACATCCAGAGCACTTATGAGGATTGGGGAAGGAAAGGAGCCGAATTTCTTACCGAACCAAAGAATCATGCTTTAGAGGTTCGCTGCTACATGCGTGACCCTGACGGCTATATTATCGAGGTCGGACAAACAACTGGCGGACTAAAAGATATCAAACCCTAATCAAAAAAATGGTTGGGCAAGTATCTCCAAAATAATTCACCAAAGGTAATCAAATAAAGAATTCTGAACCAGCGTGTGAATGGTGCCTGATTGGGAGCTAGCTTAAAAACCTTATTTGGTTTGACTATCTATTGGCAGAAAGATCATTATACTTCTAAACCTTTGGGAAGTCAAAAGTAGGTATAGTAGTCACCAAAAAGTCCTTATCTCTTAAATTCTGCTTGCATCCACAGAGTTTCAAATCTTGAGGTATATGATGTTACGGCAGATTCTCTGTTAGTATATGTAGCTAATTTTACTGCTTCGTTACTTTTTTCACGTTCATCATGCGTTACTTTTATTGCCAAGGCAAATTTTGTATCAGAAATAATGGTTATCAATCTAATATTGAGAAACCTGTCAAGGTAGTGGATTACTATGAGAGGGTTTCTAATTAATTCTTGTACGATTTCATGCCCATCTAGAATAATACCTTGATTATTAAAAGTATCATCTCCCAGATGTTGCATCAGAATTCGAACCTTAACACCATGCTCTGTTTCTTCCTTCAATGCTCTGTTTCTTCCTTCAATGCTCGTATTATGCCCTCCCTTTCATATCGATAGAAGGTGTTGACTGTGGGTAAGATTACAAGTAATTCTTGATTGCTAGTTTTAATCAAATCTTTTACGGTGTTATGGATTTTATCAGGATCTGATAAATTCTCCATAAATTCATGAATAATACCATCCTCAAGTTCCTTTATCCTCTTTCTGCTGGTGATGCTTTACTCCATAGAGTATCAAAAAGGTACTGCTGTGCGGGCTACGATAGTATCTGACTACTATTAGTAGATGAGTTATGTACTCTTACTGTTGATCCGCTTGATGACCATTACATCTTGTTCTTGACTGTTCTAGTCGTCTGGAGTCTTTCATTTGATTCCCAATTTGATACTAGATTTTTCAGGAATCTACAATAAATCTAAGTACATACCTCAAGAAAAATTACCTATTCTATCTATTTTATCAAACTTGCTTTGTAAGGACCTCATAGCCTACAAGACTTAATCTTCTTATGATATCAAGTAATAACTTATACTCTCTTTCCTCATCCAAGTTCATTCCAGTATATATCAAGAATCCTCTTCCAAACTTGATTGCAGCAACAGGATAAACTTTACCATCCCACAATGATTCAGGGCAATGGACTAGAGGTCGAACATTATCGGACAATTTTCTTACGGGTCTGTAGACTTTCGCTCTAGTTTTTAGTTTGTCGTTACCTAATATTTCATCAAACTCAATTTCGACTTCTGTTGGACCTACTATCCCTTTCTCGGGATGGTCCCATTCATTTTCTACTTCAAAGTATCTCTTCAGTACCAAAGCTTCTTGAGGAATGGCTAAACTCTCATTCCTAGATAGTACAGGCATTGTTTCATTGTGATTACCTTCCTTGTAGTAACTTGAAATTGGAATAAAATTAATTACCAGATTGTGACCTCCTGTATTTACATCCCAGTTGTAAACAAAAGGCTGACCTCCTGAATTAACAAAAATTCCACCATCTTGTATATAGGATAGGATTGTTCTCAAACCTACTCCATCTGCACTACCTAGTTCTGGATAAGCTTCGCCAAAAGGATTTATTATGATTGAAAAAGCACCATTACTTAGATTCGAGATAGATGTTAGTGACACTTGAAATAGATTAAATCCATTATCATTTTTGACATCCTTTAGATCTAGCATCCACTGGACAGCTTTCCTATGATTTGAATGAGGATAATATGAGCATGGTTTTTCTTTCCTTGCGTGAACATATCCTGATAGAATTCCTATCTTAATTGGTGGGTTAAATATCTGATAATAATGGATTTCTCTAAGTTTGCTTATCAACCAACTTACTTTAAGTAGATCTGCTTCGGTATCCCCTCGATTAAAAGCATCTTCAGGAGACGCTGGTACATTAGTTCCTTTTCCACAATAACCATACCATGCAAGATCTCGTCTAATATTTGGAAACCCACTTAAAATATTATATGCTCTTATTCTTTCATCTTCGGATAGTAGCTCATTGGATATCTTTGCCATATCTTCTTGTGATGCTTCATGCTTGGGGTCAAAATAGTTATTAGACAAGATAGTCAGTGATTTCCAAAAGAACTCCGAGGAGTGAAAAAGCCATGCATAACAAGAAGGGTAACGATATACATTGAAATTATGTTCCGCGTTGCTAAATCCTGAAAAACACTCCTTGACAAGAAAAAGGTAATACTCCTGCTGATCTTTTCTTAGCCTTTTTATCAACCTCTTCGGAATCATATTAAGAGATACGCTTGATCATAGACAAGCCGTCTGACCTATAATGATTACTTGAAGGTATACCAGGTAGTTCTTAGTTGCTCCTAGTCCATACTTGCGCAGCAGATTTTCAAAAGTCTGAGATCCTAAAATCTATTGCTACATCTGCCCCTAGTTCATGGACAACTGCTTTTACCCGGTACCAATTGTCGTTGCTATCAGTGGTGGTCCTTTGACCTAATTAACTTGAATAGAAGTTGATCCAATGCCTCCCGTCCCTTCATGAATAAGAACCCCCTTTAACCATTATCGACCCGCACAGACGCCTTTCAAACGGTAGATATTAAATACCTCTTACAACCAATGATTATGACTAGAAATAGCTAAATTAACAAGCATAAATTTGGCCTCCAATAATTTAGGCAATACTTTTAATAACACCAGCCCGGTCATTTTCTTTTTATTGCAAGACAGAATATATGCCATTCGTGCAGCATATATTCTATTTCATTACGATAGCATGTTGATCACTCTACTTCTTGATTGATTTGTGAAATACAGAAGCAGAGAGCTATTTGCGTTATGCTAGTCAATTGTTCATCTCTTTACGACAATAAGAATTTGCTTATGAGCTAATGTTGTTGAAATAGCTCCTTAATCTTAATTTACACTAGTTATCATAATTTTTTACTATGAATTAGTAGGCCGACCGACGAAAGGAATGCTCAATCCATACTAGAAATGATGCTATTGTTCGTCCAAGATAATCAAATGATACAATCCTACTCGAGTAGCTATTGATTGAGGATTCATTTATTGTCATGTCACCATTAACTTGAGGGGTAGCATTAGAATCTCAAGCCAATTCCATTAATTGATACAACAGCTGGTTCCGACTCAAATAACACAAAAAAAAGCGAATACTTAGGTTGTACTTTCATAAAGATTATAGATTTTTCCATCCGTATAATTGCTTACATAATTCCACATTTCTGTGCTAATGGGTAATAATCTAAATTCACGCTTTAGTTTTTCATCTAATAGATCATAGACCATATGTCCTATCACAATGTGATCTGGTTTAGCCATGGAAGTCATTTTTGTAGCGATATTGACGGTATATCCTAGTACATCAAGATGAGCTTCTTTCATCACAACCTTTCCATTTTTAGAATGTGTATCCCAACCATACTGTACCACTGCGCTTTCTCCAACGTCCACACCAATTCTGACCCGTAACTCGGGATAATCATATTGATTTAATATTGGATTAATGCCGTTACAAACAACCCTGACCATTGAACATGCAGCATTTACAGCATTTATACATGGTAGATACACATTATTTTCCTGTTTCTTCTCTTTATCATATTCCGTAACCACAAAAAATGCCAAAATAGCATCTCCTACGTATTTTAATACGTATCCTCCATAGGCTGCTATCATCATAGACATTTCTTGGGTAAATGCTCGGATTATTGTGGTAAGACTATCGACTGGAAGTATCATTGATAGCTTAGTAGATTCTACAAGATCGATATACAGAATCACAAAAGTGCCTTTTGAGCCAGCAAAACCTTGTAGAATATTTTGAGTATCCTCCATAGATATATCAAAATCTGATTTTATTTTTAAGACTTGCCATACACGAAGCTGTGCTCGTTTGATGGCCAGATCTATGTTTACTACTGTGTCAAGGTAGAGACTACTTATTAGTGGCATATTTGGTCGCTTATTTGAT
>JAATVR010000773.1 GCA_014523665.1 Nitrososphaerales archaeon TH526 | reverse complement strand
GCTTAGCTGATGCATTTATAAATAATAGTATAGGTAATCTGACCATTATTGGCTGGAATAATAAATCATCTGAAAACGTAAAGTATACAGGCTTTCTTTCCAGAGAGTCAATGTATAAAGAGATGTTTACGCATTCAATTGGTTTGGTTCCATGGAGAAGACATTGGTCTCATTCTTATGCCAATCCCACAAAGTCTACGAATATGCACATGCTGGACTATTTGTAATGTGTACAGCTTCGCTTGAACCTGTTATCAAGACTTTAAAGGAGCATTGTACTACGTTTGAAGATCATAGGGATATGGTCTCAAAGTTAGCATATTTCAGGGATAATTTGGATGAATTATATGATAAGAGGCTAAGAATATTCAACTATGTTCGTAGTAATCTAATTTGGGAGACGTACGAGAAAAATATTAATCGCGCTTATCAATTGTGCTGATTACTGCTATACGAGACAATCAAGCGCTAGGACTTGCCTTGCCAATAGATAGATATTCAATGCAATATATTTCCTGAGGTCATGGGCCGTCAGTTGATGTGCTTCGTATTCTACAGTTTGCAAGATATTGCTCTAAGATGCCGGAATCCGATAGCGAAATTCACTTTAGAGATAGATTGTTTAAATGGTTTTATATTCGGACAAAGACAAGTGAAGATACTCTCTTCATAATATCTTTGAAGTTCGAACAACATTACTGCAGAGGGCTAAAAAGGATAGGAAGTAAAATGTCAAAATGCATGGACGTAAAGGAGGAGGATCCTATCATCCTTTATGTGCAAAGAAACTGAATATCACTTAACTTAACCTAGTGGGGTTAGTCTTGACTTACCTATTTTGTAGTATTAGTATTATCTGATTTGCATTGTGATTGTGGACAATCGCCAATTATAATTTCAGTCGTCTTACACTCTCCATCGATGCAAACCGTCTGTTCACTATTCTGCCAAGAGACTGCATCTGCCTCTTGATATGAAATGACGATTATCAAGACGGGACTGCAAGTTAGGACAATAGCCATAGATAAGACTATCACAGGATTTACCCTCCTGCTGCTAGTGGCTAGCATGACATATGAGTACGTACAATACCTCTTAAGCATTTGCAAAATATCCAACCGATGGCAATGCTTTACTGCTTCTTACTTTTTCTTACAGTCCTTGTTAGTCTCTTCTTTGCATCTATAATCGCGCATCTACCTCCCATTGAAGAAGATTTCAAGATGTTTGGAACCATCTGCTGCATCCGTTACGACTCGTTGGGTTCAATTCTTTGGATGTTATGAGTTTCTTGCCCCATATTTGGCGGCCACTTATATGTGAAACTAGAAAAGGAATTGTTGTCATCTATCATTAGGTTCGAAGATCCTGCCACAACTGTCACACTGCTAGAACAGCAGAACTATACCCAAAATTACCTTTTACTCCTCCTCCAAGACATTTGTCTTCATTACGATTGTATAAATTGTCGATCTGGTTGTCTTGAAAATCTATGCCACATCAATTGTCCATAACTAATAATACTGTATTATTAAGTATTTTGTAACAACGGTTCTCTTATATTCTAGATACACTATTTTAGTCTATAAAATATCTTCATGTTGTACATTGTGAGGGCTATACTTATCTTGAACATCTTATCCTTTGATAAGAATTCTCTACAAGAGATATAATGATTGATAAACTATAGCTTTGCTAATTTAAGGGTGTTAGGGTGTTGATGATATCATCACATCTACTTTTTATGCACTAATATACTGCCGAACCAATATTCTGCAAATTGCTCCTGAACTGTCTGCATATGTTGTGCCATGAAATCATCTGAAAGTACGCTTTGTACCAAGTTTTGATTTTTCATTAGTACTTTGAATATATCTTTGTTATTATGCCAATTAGCCTATCGCCCTTATTAGGCGAATTTTCTTCACCCTTTTTATCATCATGGCCTGGACCGTCGATTACTACAAGCCTTCGGATGTTTTTTCGGAGCATAGTGCCCATAGCATCCCTCATTGTGCTATTTGGAAAAATCGTAGTAAGAGGAGTACTCATTATCTTATTTGCAAACAATTCAAGTACAGAGGATCTGTAAGAATCAGGGTCTAGTTTGAGCGCTATCTTGTTTACCACGTCTCTTTCAGTAATTATACCAACCGGTTCTCTCGTAAACACAATGTAGTATATTAATAAGTCGAAGGCTGATGCATAATGCCATTTAGAAAATGCTGCTCAGAGGGAAATTTCATCAGCTTCTGTCGATATTTCAAAGCAATCCCTTTATGTCATAAGGTTACTTCATAAGTAATGAAATTATCTACGAAAAGAGTCCCTCTGATGCAAATACAAAAGAGGTAGATTGATCTGAAGGCTGCAAGAATTGTTAGGCCAAAAGAACCCTTAGAAATAAAAGAGACTGAACTCCCAAAACCAAATAGTTCTCAAGTCCTTATCAAAGTCCAATCAGCAGGCATCTGTTATAGTGACATTCACTTATGGGAAGGAGGCTATGAAGGTCCAGGCGTACAATTCTTAAAGACTACAGATAGAGGGGTAAAATATCCATTAACTCCTGGACACGAAGTAGCAGGATATGTAGAGTTTGGGTGAGGAAGCTTCTGTAGCATTGGAAGGAAGCGTCAGTAAAAGTGAAGAAGTGTTAATTTATCCGTGGATAGGCGAGGGACTTTGTCCTGCATGTAGGATTGGTGAGGAGAATCTATGTAATAAACCTAGGTCATTGGGTATCTTCGCAGAAGGAGGAATATGCAGAATATGTCTGATCCCATCGAGAATGTGCTAATTCTTCAGGGTGGAGGTTCTTTAGGCGCCTTTGGCTGTGGAGTCTATAAAGCACTTGTGAGGAACAATATAAAAATCGACATAGCTGCCGGTACATCAATCGGTGGGTTAAACGCTGCTATCATCGCAGGCAGTAAAGAAGATCACCCTGAAAGAGAATTAGAACAATACTGGTTGGAACTAGCTGAGGGTAGTACAAACTTAAATTCTCCTTTTATAGAATGGAATACACAGTATTGAATAAACGTATTATAAGAGTTATCTAGACTTGGCTAGCCGGAATATTTGTTAGTATTTTCTTTAACTGATTATCATCAATCAGACTATCTATAAGCATTGACATAAGCATTGACTTGTCTTCCTTTGTAGTAGCAGTTGACGATGTCCGGAATGATTCGATTGCAATTAGAGCCCAATAATGATTTAGAGTTTTATCTATAATTGAAATGGTTTCATAAACTACCCTACCGAGAACAGTCGTTACATACTTACCATTCTCTCTTTTAACCAGTCCCATATTGGCGATTCTACGAAGTCTGGAGTAATATTGGCTTTGCGTAATTCCCGAACTTTTCATCAGAGTCCCGCAATCAGAACATTTGCCGAGAGATATAGCGTTAAAAAGAATCAATGCTTTATCATCAGACAATGCGCTCAAAACGTCGGTTGTTTTTATCAATTTCTAGTATGTAATATTCTTTGTGGTATTATGTGACAAAGTATTTAACACATATCTGGGATATTAACTCAACTATTCCAGAATGAAGTCAGAAATCATCGTTATCCACTAAGTTTGTCAGCATAATCTGTGTTAAATGTAAATACTACTGTGATCACACACTAGTTTAACGTAATAATGATGACACTAAACTATTAGCGCAATAGTTTGTGTTATTTGATAGTACGTAAATGCAACAGAGTATCTATTAATCTTTCAAACTTTGGTATTTGTTATCATCGGTAATTGCTATTTTCGGATACATACAATAAATTGACTGTGATTTTGGCATGAAGTGATGTAATCAATATATACTTTAATCACCATGTTTCTATAATGGCAACCAATGTGAGTGAATCATTGGAAAACTATGCGTTTAAGAGAGCTTCAGTCGTTGTAAACCATAGCGAACGAGAAATTGGAAAAGTGTTCGCAGAATATAAAGATAAGTTGGTTATAATAGATGGTGAGAACAAGAAAGAACACGAGTATTTAATTCCCAAAACTAAAGTTCATCGTTGTAGCGATAATCAAATTTATTTTAATATTTCAGAAACTTCTTTGAAAGAATTCGAGATTTAAGTAAGATTCATTCTATTCGTTTATACAATTAAATTTTAGTTCCAGTTAATGTACTTCTATGGGCTTGAATGGTTAAAAAAGCCATTAATCGCCAACGCTTATATAACATGTTGATAGAATATAGTTATGTCAAAACGAGAACAAGAAAAAGCTATTGAAGACACTAAAAAAGTTGCTGAGCAAGCCAAGAGTGTAGAAGATAAAATAGATGCAGTTGAAACTCTACAAGAAGTTGGACCCCAAGTAGCAGCACAAGAATTCCAACAAACATATCGTAGATCATTAGATGAAACAAAAGAAAATGTAAGAAAATCAATCGATGAAGCGAGAACTCAAATTCCAAAATACACAAACGTTGTCAAAATCTATCAAGAACAAGCATTGGATTCAACTGGAAGAATGGTGGAAGATTACATAAATACTCAAAAATCAGTAATGGATTCAGTCTTTAGCTCTGCAGCTCCGTACTATGAGAACACATATAGAATTTACAGTTATTGGTTCTCTCCAAGAGTTCCCGCGGAGTTGTATACTAGATCTGTTAGCATCTTTGTTGAGAATATATCAGCAATTGCAAGAATAAATAATGAAATCTTATTTGGAAGCATTGATGCATGGAGAAACGTATTCGAACGAGCACAACAACATACGCAAGAGCTTTCAAGAATTAATACAAAAACAGCAAGAGCATTTGAAAATACAGCAAGAGAAACAGCAGCCGAGTTTTCAATTAGTAATAGACAAAAAGAAGTCTATAGATAGATATAACTGTCTATTAGATAGCCATCTAGTTAGTTTGCTAACTAGATGAATTAATTATTTTGCAGATTGGTACTTGTAGCGATAATCAGCAGACTGGAGTTTATTCTGTCTTTATGATATTGTGTTTTTTGCATCTTAGCATATCTTATCTTCATAGCTAACAAAGTAATATTGAGGGCAAAACCCGTAGCGTTAGTTACAATTATGACTGGATCAGATCTGATAAAACCATAAATCACCCACAGAAACATGCCACGCCACTTGCTATAAGAATCATGAGATGAGCAGATACATCGGACATCTTTTTGGTTTTGTATGCTCTTACAATTTGAGGTACGAATGACGATAGCACCAATATACCAGCAATAGTTCCGATAATATCAGCATATGCAACAAGATCTTCCATCATTAACTCATTGATTGCAACATCGGATAAAATAGAAATCCCTTTTGGAATAGTACATTAATTTCAGTTTCTTTCTTTGCCACCAACTCGTTTGTATCTATAAACCACAACCGAGTCTATTCCCAATAAAAATCCGGTCCATTATAACTTGAGATCTGGTTGCACTTTGGACAAATCTCCATTATATCTTCACGGGGCTCAGATCTAAGAGTCTCT
>JAATVR010000772.1 GCA_014523665.1 Nitrososphaerales archaeon TH526 | reverse complement strand
TGCCTCACTTTTTTTATTTCGAGATCAATATATGCACATATTCTTGGCCTCTTAAGAAATCATAATTGCAAGTTACGATTTGTAGTAGCGAAGATTTTTTCATAATATTTGATATAATAGATATACGATTTGTGTATCCTATTGTTTTTTCTTAAATGACATAAACTCCAAATGATAGATATATTATGGAAATATGAACTATGGATTTCTTGTCACTATTGCAGCCTTCATCTCTATAATTGCAGCATCAATTGTGGGCACGCATATTGTATTTGCTAGTAGTTACGAAAAAAGCCAAACTATATCACAGACTAATGATTGCGGTAACTACTGGTTCCCACTAAATGTCTTGTGCTCCAACGTAGGTTCTCAAGTGCAGGGTGATGAAAATAGCGTTGCCATAACAGCTGGACAAGCAGAGGGAAAAGTTGAATCTAGCGAAAACTTTACTCCATTTCCATAGAAGTATTTTTTCGGATTACAAAAAGTTAAATCCTAAACTAATAGTTTTAGTTCCAACGCCTAGTTAACAAACATATTACTATAATACATTACACTCCATGATTACACTCCATGATATGATAAGACAGATCTAAAAGAAGAAATTGCATTTCTAGAGAGAAAAAAATCAATATTCGAGAACAAAATAGATTACATAAGATCAATAAAGAAGCATTTGTCAAGATCAAACATAAATAAGTAAAAAATCGAAAGTGGCTGAACATAACTTTAAAAATTGGATCGTTACTCATAGCCAGCAAGGTAACAATGTTACGTATCTTTGGTGAACAATGGCTTTAATAGTCTTCCTAGATTTCTCTCCTATGAAAGCATACAAACAATTTACTAGCAAGAAGATACTAATCGCTACTATCTTGGGAGTTGGACTGCTTCTATCCACTGTCTTCATAATTTCACCGCTGGTATCAACAATGGCACAACAATAAACACGACGACATCAACAGTTTGAATCAAACGAAACGATAATGAACCAATATAGGACAGAACCTACGATAAATGGATCTGTAAGCATTGCAGACAACATGGTAAATTTCCTTAAAGAGAATACAAAGATCCCATTTATTGCAGCCGCTGAAACTGCGCAACAACAAATCACCAATGGGACAGTATTAGGAGGTCACTTAGGAATAACACAAGGATATCTGTATGTGAATTATATCTATACACAAAGTAATTATTGATGCGGGGAACGGGCAAGTTTTAAGTACGTCTGAAGGTTCTTCATTGGATTCGTTCATTCAATCAAGGCACGCAGGGTTTGGACACTGGAAGGAACATCATGGTTTCTTTGGAGGGTTATGGAATAGCCTGCTATTTGGATCTGCACCTTGGACATCATTTGGATTTAGTAGTAATAATGGAGGCATTGGATCGTGGTAACAACTTCGATGACTAGAGCAACACTTACAGTTGTCCTGACAATCGTATCGGTGTTGACGGGAACGTCAACGATCCTTACTGACAGTAACGTGGTACCACCAGTCTCAGCACAAAATGTATCCTCACCTTTACTTATAGACCAAGTTAAAGTCACTCGTGAAATATCTGCACCTATTGATAAAATTTGGAGTATAGTTTCTAATGTTGATGAAGAGACAAAATATTGGCCGATAATTAAAGACATTTGGGTAAAATAGAGCAGGCAGTCAAATAGCTCTCTTATTCGTTATTGGAACTTGAAATATTGTCATTTATGAATTTGGTGAGTCATCATACACACCTTGCTTCTAAAAACATTGTCTAGGCAAGGAAATCAAAGTGCAAATATATTGGAATTAAAGACAGCGAATTCTTGAAGTATAGAGATGATCCACGCATACCTACTTTTCATATCATACTAGCGTGCAAGAAACGCTGATTGTATTGTACTTTAATTGATGTTTATATTAAAAAACACTCTTGTGTCTCGTAAGAAACGTTGTTCAACGATGAAACAGATGCCTAATTGGCGATACAGAGTGTACCCTCATGTTTGCACGCAATGAAATGGTATTCACCCCAACTGAAGATTATGAAAGATTTGGAATAGAAGATCCGCGTTTAGTCCAGGTAGACTCTCAGATCTATGTGACCTACGTTGTGCTGTCCAATCATGCACGTGAAGGACCAAGTGTTTCTTCAGCATTGGCAATAACTAAGGATTACCAAGAATTCAAACGACTCGGAATAATAACCAGCAGAAGTGCAGACAACAAGGATGTCGTTATTTTTCCAGACAAAATGGGGTCAGCTCTATCGAACAATGAAACATCATACAAATCAAATAGTACTTCCTGTTATTTTTGCTTACAGAGACCCAGCTCTTGGGTAGGATCGTCGTACGGTATTAATAGACCAAGCATATGGTTGGGAGAGAGTTCATCCGCATTAACGAATTTTGATAAACATATGATTCTCCTTGAACCTGAGGAAGAGTGGGAAGCATTGAAGATTGGTGCTGGGATTCCACCCATTCGTACTAAGAAAGGGTGGTTAATTATATATCATGGAGTCAGTGCGGATAAAGTATACAGAGCAGGAGCTGCTCTTCTAGATCTAAAAAATCCTACGAAAATTCTCGGCAGAACAAGGAGCCCAATATTAGAACCAAAGGAAAACTATGAAAGATATGGTGATGTAGATAACGTCGTTTTCCCATCTGGAGCATGTGTAATAGATGGAGTTTTATTTGTGTATTACGGGGGAGCCGACAAAGTATGTTGTCTTGCTACAGCAGAATTAGACGCTATCGTCGACCACGTTTTGCAGGACAATTAAATGTGATCTATTAATTCCCGATTTAATCCAACAAGGTGGAGTACTAACATCATTGAAAATAGGCAGCAAAAAGAGATTCCTTACACACGAGTCTTGTATAGAACCTAGAACATTATTCCCTTTAGAACTTCAATTTATAGTGATTCTTCGTGTAACACTAGTGATATTTTAACACTTTCACGCTTAGGACTCTGTTACTCTTGAAACAGTAACAAAAGAAAGAAGTTAGGATAAGCATATACGATGAGAAAAAGCCGTAACCATTTAAAAATAAGATATGATTAAATCAAAGTTTCGCCTCAATTGATTCATTCGCTGGAGGGTTTGTGATCCAGAGCATAGTTTCATTATGGTTCTATGCAAGGTTTGGAGCAGATCTTTCTACAATATACATTCTATCCATTTCAGGAGTGATGACTGCTTTCTCATTTATGGCTGCCGCATGGATTGCAGACAGAATCGGCCTAATCAATGCTATGGTTTTTACCCATTTACCATCTAACATCCTTATAATTGCCGTAGCGTTTGCTCCTTCACTTCCTATAGCTGCGATCCTGTATTTTGTTAGAATGGCTCTCCCACAAATGGACGTGCCTACAAGACAATCTTACATAGTATCAATAGTAAGAGATGAAGAGAGAACGGCCGCAACTGGAATAACTAACATTGCGCGAAACATATCTCAAACCATATCTCCATCATTAACAGGATATATTATACAATCTCTTTCATTATTTTTTGCGCCTTTTCTAATTGGAGGAGTGTTGAAGGTGATTTACGACATCGCACTATTCTTTAGCTTCAGAAATATAAACCGCAGTAAGAAAAGGGCGATGGAAACTAGTTAACTTCCTTTGAGGTGCCTTTGCGTGTTACTCTTGCCCTTCTTTGTATTTCTTGCTTCATCTTATTCTTCTATCTGTATTCACCTATATTGCTGAGATTCCATCTAATTGCCATGCATCTAGTTACAGCGTTTCTTCTGGGCTTGTTTCCTTTAAACGTGATTTAGTATGATAATATATAGGAGATAGGTTGACAGTTTAGTATATGGAGGAGTGGGATCCTGCTACAAATGATTTCATATTACGATGCAACAGCTGCTTCCGCACGAGTAAAAAAGTTCAGATCATTCGTACCTCGCGTGAAAAATACTTCTGTGAAAAATGCTTAAGCTCATTTGATTTATGTCATAGCTAGTTTTATATTAATGGCACTCAAGTTGCTTTGAAAAATCTGAAACCTCCGTTTTAGAAATTGGCTAATAGTCGGTTAATAGCCAGCCGTCATATAATATGCTGTCAACAATTACAGGGAAACAGAGTTTCAGATGATTTATTGATAAGGCTCACTATTAATCAAGTATTAATAGTCTGATTGACCTATAATATTATGTGTGAAAGTAACTAAAACCAAAACCAGAACTTGGTATACTAATGAAGCTTCTCTCCAGTCACCAAATTCGCATAGTCTTTTATTAGAAAAATTCTTGTTTAAAATTGCCAGAAATTGGGTCTCGGGCAATACGTATGCAGATGCCTTATCATCGGCGAGAATTTCTAACGAGAAATGCATATCTGCAATTCTCAATTTCCTTGGTGAAGATACTACAGATGAGAGGGTAATTCAGCAGACGGTAAAGGAGTATATCATGTTGCTAGAGCTTTTGGAAAGTCATTCACTTGATGGATGCATATCAGTTAAACCGACACAAGTTGGCTTGAGAATCGGTGTTGATCCATGCTTGTTCAATCTTAGACAGATTGCCAAGAGGGCTAGAAGCTTGAATAAATTCATGTGGCTGGATATCGAATCATATCCATTTGTAGAGGACACCATAGCAATTTACCTCGAACTTCTCAGGGACTATAAAGAAGTTGGGGTAGCTATACAGTCATATCTTAAAAGAAGCTCAAGTGACTTGTTGCACTTGTTGGAACAAAATGCAAATATTAGACTAGTGAAAGGGGCGTATACTGAAAACGAAGGAATTGCATTAAGATCCATGGAAAAAATCAATTCCAATTTCTCGGAGCTGATGAAGATGGTATTCAACAGTGATAACAAACAAAATACGATTTTTGCAATCGCAACTCATGATCCAAGACTTATTAGTGAAGCGATTGAACTATCAAGAAAATTTAGTACTGACAGAAGGAAATTTGAGTTTCAATTACTAAAGGGTATCAGTAATGAAATGAAGACAAGCCTTGTAAAACAAGGGTTTAGAGTATGTGAATACATTCCATACGGCAATCAGTGGCTTCGATATTCTGTACGCCGAATCAAGGAAAGAAAAAGGAATATATTTTTGCTAGCAAGATCTCTTATACAGTCCTAAGAACGAGCGAGCAAGTACTATTATCTCAAACTTGTGTCAAAAGGAAAAAGGAGATTTCAGATGTAATTGCTATTACCCATCTTGTTGTGGACTTATCTTGATGAGGTCTGATATGCCTGATATTGGTAAGCTAAAGTAAAATGTAGCACCATTTCCATCATTGTTATTTTCTGCCCAAATCTTCCCACCATGAGCTTCAACGATATTTTTTGAAACATACAATCCTAAACCAGTACCAGAAAAGGATTTGGTAACGAACTTGGAAAATAATTTTGGCAATATTTCTGGGTCTATACCGGTACCATTGTCCTTAACGCTAACTATAACGTTTCCATGAAGTTCTTCTTTATTATCTCTATAGTCACTACGCAATACAACAATTTTCAATCTTCCATTTTGTTGTGGTGCAAATTTTATTGCATTATCAATTAAATTACTTATCACCTGAGTTATTCTCACCTTATCTGCTTCAACATATACACCAACTTTTTCTGGTTGAAATGAGATTTCTAGAAATTGGTTATACCCCTCATTGCTGTTACGTTCGATGTGACTTCTGTATTCTTGTAATATGGAGGTAATCGCATCATTGATATTGAATACTTCCTTCTTAATGTCTAGAGTGTGACCTTCAATCCTTGTAACGTCTAGGACATCTTCTGCTAACCTCTGCAATCGCTTGGCATTTCTAATCACTATATCAAATAGCTTCTGTTGTTCAGAATCAGTTACTTTGGAACGAATAACGTTCATGATACCAATTATTGGCTGGAGTGGTGTTCTCAATTCATGGGCTGCTATATCAATAAATTCCTTCTGTGTCTTATTATGTATCTTTAATTGTTCGTAGGCTGATATTAGCTCTTTATTTACCTTGTCCAGGTCTCTTGTTCTGGTGTTTACGATAGCATGAAGTCTCTTGTTCCATGTAAGGATTATGTAAGCAATGACAGACGCTACCGATCCTATAATTGTAATAATCAAAATGCTAAAATACTTTTGCTCGCTGATTGCAGAAGCTACATCACCAGCAAGATTGTGAGGGGCAGCAACGTACAGGGTCAAAAAATTCGTTCCGTTTAGTAGTACTGGTGAAAAAGCTATTGTATTTACTGTGCCTTGTTTAGAAATTACATCTATTGAACCACCACCGCCATCACTATTGACCGAAGCTTTCAAAGCTTGATTTAACTGATCGCGTGACCTCGGAGAGAGTAATGTTGAAAGTGCTGATTGTAATTCCTTCCCAAAGATATTTTTGCCAACATACGATTGAGTATTTGCATAAAGAACCAAACCATTTTTGTCTAGTAACCCAATAGTGCTGTTAAATTGTGGAAGGAGCTGGTTTTCTAATAGATCACCTAATATGCTAGTCCTTATTCCTGCAACCACTACACCCATAAATGATCCTTTCTCTGTAGCATTGGCGTATCTGTATTCCCCTCCTTGTATGCTCAAAATAGGGTATGATAGAAAATATCGAGGAACTTTATCATTTGACTCGATAACGCTGCTATAATATTCCGTGCCACTATTCTTTGCCATTGTGAAGTATGGCCTATAACTCAGATCAAAGCCCTTGTATTGCTGATATGCGGTAGAATTAATGTCGCTAATCCATACTATTCTACCATCTTTGTCAAGCCACATATAGAAGTCAGTTAGACCGCTTGTATAATTTTGCCTGAAGTCAATTATCAGACGCGCCCTCTGATATTCATTATTTTGTAGTGCAGGAGAGTCAGCCAATGTTTGCAGAAGAGGAATTATGGATTCTAGACGATTTGCGAGTATTTCTGACAGATCATGAGCCTGAATTATGGCATTTGATCTTATCTCTTGTGTAGCAATATCGACAACCTTGGTAGAGATTGAATTAGAATATTGAAATGCAAGTATAGAAAGGATGATTGCAGTAGCACCAATAGCAATCAAAACGACAAGGCTATTCTTTGATATCGCAAGTCCTCTCGGCAAAGTATTTAGTGATCATCAAATACGTAGTTCTTATAGTAAAAGTTTACTTAAGATTTGGAGATGGTGCAAGATGCAGAAGAAAATCTAATTAGCATTCATTTCCTCAGGCCAACACATACAACAACAATAAGTCTATAGCCGTTCACTATTATTATACAAATAATAGAAATTTCAGAGTAAATTTCTACTGTCAAACAATGAATAAGTGCACCTTACATCAGTATATTTACAATGATGAAATATTCATTAGTTACTCGTTTTCTCAGAATTCCCAGTGAGTTATATAGGTTGCATACATCTGCCTGGCAATAGACTTCATGTTTGTGCTTAAAAATATTACATTACACTAGTCAGGATCAAAATAAGCCCAATTCTAACTTAGAAATCTTCCATAATAGGGTTACTATTAACGACGAATAAGATTTATAAGAGTTTAGTAGTAGCCAGAATATTCGCACCAGTCATAGTCTTTATTTTTGTCCAAAGTAACTATATGAAATCATACATGACTTTTGCAATAGTGGCAGCAGTAGCAGTAATGCTTGTTGCATCAGCAGCAGCAGCAACAGAAGACGCCTTTGCAGGAAAGAAAAAGAAGAAAGAATACAACCAAGCACTATCACAAGCAAATGCCTGTGGAAATGGTAAACTACCATACAATGTATTCTGTTCAAATAGTGGTTCACAGATTCAAGGCGATGAGAACGCAGTCAGCACTTCATCTTATCAAGCAAGCAGTTAAAACGAAAACTGGCTACCGATAGAAAGTCTAGCGCCAAAAATCCTTTCTCTTTTTTTCTCATTTCAACCTTTTTGTTTGTAGCTCGGAAACAGATATTTAACTAGGGTTTATCGAAATCCGTCAAATCCGCAGGTAATTTCTTATAATCAAGTATTAATTCTCTTAAAACTGCATCAACATTTCTGTTGAAGATCGAATCAGTTCGATTGTGATAGATGCCATCGCCTATACGCACACAGTTTGGATTGGAACGGCTGAATGACATATAAGCATATATTATTTATATGCTAGTGTACGTAATAGGAATCATTTGTCAGCGATATGAATAACTTTTTCTCAAAAACTAATCGAGAGCTTTTTTTGTATCAACTGAAGTGGCTAGGCGTTTTTATGGGTATAGGTTTTATTATTATATATATATTTGAATTTCCTTTTGATCTAATAATGCTAATAATAGCATTCATTATGATCAATATTTACAAGACAAGGATGATGCTGAAAAAACTTGGCATATTGAATGATAGCGATGTCAAAGATATTAGGGGTTTCATTAAATCATTGTTTAGATCACCTTCTTCATCTATGGATAGTAACACTTCAGTAAGATACTATTGCATGTTATGTGGAAATGAGCACAGGGAAATTGCATGTCCAAAATGCGGTTCAAAGATGAAGAGAGTAGGATGAAATTATTGATTGCCGATTTTGAACTCCTATACTAGAGAGTTTCCAAAATTTATTCTCGTCAGTCGTTATCTAATCTAAAATATCTTCTGATCAATCAATGAAAAACATCTCTACCAATACCAACTTGTTACTTAATGATGGTTATGATTGTACAAGGGATATGAATTGGGTGAAAAAGGTTTATCTCTAGGAAGCTCATCCCTCATTGTAGTGTTAGACAGTAACGATAGTTGTGCATTACCCGTTGGTTATCGCAAAATGATTTTTGTCATATTCATCAGTGTTGTTCAGTGGGCCATTGCGGTTATTACAAATTAAAATATAGGAATAATTATATCGTCTTTTGACGGCGCGGTCGCTGAGCATGCCAATGTCTGTTTTCACTATGGTCAACAAGGCTCAAACTGGCCTTCCAGTTTTCATAGTAAGATTATTCTCGTACTCTGAAGGCAATAATATTATCCGTTACTTCGAATTCAGGTTCGCTAGCCAAAGACAATTCAGCAAAGACGTAACGAAATAGCTTTTCAAAATAAAGCGACCATCTTCTTCCCATTTCATGCTGGATCACAAGTCGATGATTTCTATCATGATCCGTCGTGTGGTATGAATATTGAAACCCCGATACTCTCAGCCAAGATTCGATTGTCTGAAGAAAGGTGTATAGATTATGTTCTCCTCTTAACAACAGTGTCAAATCTTTCATTTCATTCTTTGCAACATGTTCAGAAAGCTTCTCTACCTCCTCTTCTTCAAGTTTATTCATCAATACTATTAGCAAAGACTTGGGGATTGAGATCATGCCTGTCGTTGAGGCATATGCATCATATTCAGCATGAGTGGAAAATACCTGTGTAGCCAAAGTGTTTAGACTAATTCTTTTCTGTGCTGCTTCATGCTTTAGCTTATTGAGAATATCATTTCTAAATCTAAGTGTAATACTGCTACTGCCAACACTCATATTATTTTTCTCAATCTGTTCCAATTCCTTCCCCTAGCTATTATCAGAATAATGTATTAGTTTAAATATTTTACGCTCTTTTGCCATAATGATAGTGCAAAGCAATCAAAGAATTGCAAAAGATGTCAATTGTTATCCTTATTGCTAAATTTGAGTATTTAATTGCATATAATACGCAATGTCTAAGAAGAGCGGCCAATATTTATCATATGTGACTGTTAGCTTACCTAAGGCGTCCACTAATTGTGTTACATTCAGAATTCCCATTCAGAAGCTGGCGGAGCTACATACAGAATCCGAAGCCAAACAGGTCAGCTTTAATACTTTGGTTAATCAAATTATTAAAGAACACCTTGAGTGGCACACTCTAGCTTCCCAAGCTAAGCTATACTATATGCCAAAATCATTCTTAATGAGAGTAATTGAGCAGCTTGGAGAAGAAGAACTAGACGAATTAGCACAAGACACAGCAAAAAATGATATAGTAGATGTAAGTCTCTTTTTGCGAGGAAGCTTTACCCTCACTTCCTTATCCAATATCACCGAGACTTGGTTAAGAATATCAAGAATACCGCATAGATTTGAAACACATGAGGACCATAATAAAATTATCATTGAACATGATATGGGATTCAAGTATTCCTATTTCATCAGGCAAATCGCGAGATATGTTCTAGAAGTAGCATTGGAAGCCAAGATGTCATGCGATGTTACCGATAATACTGTTGTCATCA
>JAATVR010000771.1 GCA_014523665.1 Nitrososphaerales archaeon TH526 | reverse complement strand
TTGCAGGTCGGGCATATTTTCAGGCGCAGAAGTTCGGCGCTGAGATTCTCATCACCAAGGGCATAAGGCTCCTATGCGACCGAAAACCATACGTTGTCGAAGTCGAGAACGGAGCTAGAATTCCGGCACGCGCTGTCGTGATTGCAACCGGGGCTGCCTATCGGAAGCCGCAGTGCGAAAAATTGCCACGCTTCGAAGGCGCGGGTGTCTATTACGCTGCGACACCTATGGAAGCGCAATTGTGTCAAGGAGATGAGGTGATCGTTGTTGGTGGAGGAAATTCAGCCGGTCAGGCTGCCGTGTTTCTTGCTGAGTATGCAAAGCGCGTACATGTGCTCGTCCGATCTGCTAGTTTAGTCGATAAGATGTCGCGATATCTGATTCGCCGAATCGAAGAGACGCCTAAGATAGCACTTCGGCCACACACAGAAATCGCAGCACTCGAAGGAGGCGATCACCTCGAATCCGTTCGGTGGCGGAACACTCAAACGGACAAGTTGGAGGAGCACAATATCCGACATGTATTCCTCATGACTGGTGCCGACCCGAATACCGGTTGGCTCGATGGCTGCATCGCGCTCGACCCTAAAGGCTTCATTAAAACAGGGTCCGATCTGTCGCCTGAAAATCTGAGCGCTGCACACTGGCCTCTTGTCCGTCCTCCGTACTTGCTCGAATCTAGTTTGCCTGGAGTATTCGCAGTGGGTGACGTGCGAGGCGGCAGCATCAAGCGTGTTGCGTCCGCCGTAGGCGAAGGATCAATTGCGATCTCGTTTGTTCATAAAGTACTCCAGGAATAGAAAGTTATTAAAACTAGGGAATAACTATGTCGTTCGATTAATTCTGTCCTCGTACGCAATTTCTAAACTTGGTTTATGATATCAAAAACCTACTCAGAAAACACACAAATTTTTTTCGTTACTATCTAGTATTATTATGAAGCATGCTATGTTTGAATAGAAGTGGGGCTGGACCTTAGGGTTTACCTAGACATGGTAAAGTATATAAGACTTGACTTAGAACGTATGTGACTAGTAAAATAGCTATGATACGAAAAGTCAAGGGTCTGAAACCTTTTTTGGTTTCATAGATTACATTTTCCAATCTGTATTTATTATTCTGGGCGTGTACATGATTAGTTAAACATGTATTGAGTGGTAAGGTGCAACGCGTTGTGCGGTGGTAATGCGTTGGTATTAGACTGTTTGTCAAAGAACTTAGGGGACCCGAAAGGAGTGGAAGAGTACTACGGCGTGATTCTAGCAACACCACGCCACAACGATCGAGCATATGTAGATACTACTACTCACTACCACAGTACCCCCGACCATGAGAGTGCGACAGATTGTTAACTAATGACAAGAGAAGGTATTATTGTAACTGACGTCTACTGGAATATTAGTAGTGAAGTATGGGAGCAGTTATCATTGAATGGATCTGATCCAAAGAAAAGAGGCGGTGTAGGTCAAGAATGGTGGTGGTGAATGCACAACACATACGAAATCAGAAAAATGGTATGAAATAGAACAAGAACGGACAAGGTTCACGCGTATCATTTTAGTACTATATCCATTTGTTCCATTTAATTGTAATAGGGAAACCCATAAAGCATTTGATCGCTAATATAATGATATGAGAGGTCTCAGAATTGAGCGTAGATTTTGTAAAGGTTGCTGAAATAAAAGACATCCAACCATCCAATATGCTAGCAGTGGACCTAGAAGGTGAGAGAGTCTGTATTGCTAATGTCGAAGGAAATTACTATGCAATTGGAAATATATGTACTCATCTTGGTGGACCGCTAAATGAAGGTACACTTGAAGGATTCGATGTTGAGTGTCCTTGGCATGGTTCTAAGTTTGATGTTAGGACAGGTGAGCCAACCAGGCCTCCTGCCCGGCAAGCAGTTCCAGCCTATGAAGTAAAGGTAGAAGGGAATAACATACTAATTAGAAAGCATCAATGAATAGGGATAACTCCAACAAACTGGAAGAAGGAAAAGAAATAACATTGACGACGAGTATTGACAAACAGAAGCAGAGATAATTTGGGAATACATCAGTTCTCTTCTGGAGTTATTGCAATGTTCTTTAGGTCATTTTTTACCAAACTACGAACACTCCAATGATATCCTTCTTCCCTCAATTACAAAATAATTTTAATATTACCACAATCTAAAAACCCTGTGATGGGGGTGATCTTTTAGATCAAGGACTATTTGAAGAGCGCATATGAATGCCAAAATAAACATTAGAACGACTGGGAATAACTTCAGACCCAGAATTGCTATGGCAATAATGATAATACCAGAAATAATCCTATAAGTTGCCCATTTCATTTTGGTCTTGTGTTCAGTATCAGAATCATCGCCAGCAGCTGCAGCAAGATGAAGTATAGCTTGAATGAATAAGCAGCTAGATACTGAACCACAGATAAGCCAAAGCTCCGGAAGAGGCAACGCGATTTCTTGGTTACTGGAGGCTGCTTGTTTTATGCCAATTCCAATAGCCGTAAGCCCAACTACCAATGGGAAGTGTATGTACAGCCAGACATAGTATATCCCTCTTTTACCTTTTTCAGTCGCTGCTCTAATAGCTGAGCCGTCTATATTATCAAAGTATATCCACCAAAGACTAAACGGAATGCTTAGTCCTAAACCCACTGTCATTGACGAATATATATTCCATTCATGACCGGCAAGACCCAGGACTACTCCTAAAATTGATTCTCCAAGTACAATAATAACAAAGAGCCCCATCCGTTCAGGTAGATGAGATATATGAGGTGCGAATTTGATCGCCAATCTTCCTGCCAAAAATGGAGTTCCAAAATCTATTGCCAAACCTATGCCCCACAAAACAAATCGTAATGGTGGCGGTACAAATGCCGATACGGTCCAGATTACCGCGGATGAAGAGAAACCAATCAAGTATCTTTCTGTCAGCGGTCTAGCTAAAGTGATGTTACGTCTAATACGAAGATACTCTATAACTAAAATAAATCTAATCGCAGCATAAGAAAGGGCAAAACCGGCCGAAGTTTCACCAAGTCCATGAGATACATTTACAGCCATTGCTGCAGCTGCCATCATCTGTAACAACGTCAATATCCTATGTGCTAAATCATCAGTACCAAACCTTGTAGCAAAAAAAGTAGCACCAATCCATGCAAACCATACCGGAACATAAAGTGCAACGAAGCTTAGTAAACCTATTAAAGAAATATTATGATCTAGATTTTCGGCTAATTGAGTAACGACTGCTACAAAGACTAAATCATAGAATAGTTCAAGCCATGTAGCACGACGTTCCTTTTCCTCTTTCCTTTCTTCTCCACCAGATTTCTTCATTTTAGTGAATACCTAAATCCTTTTTTGAAAGATCCAATTCATAATTACTCTAAGAAAATGGAAGGGCACGGTTAAATTACAATCTTCCTCACAAACAATAGAATTGGTCGAATCCAAAAACTTCTCCAGTACACTCGTATATGGCTCAGTAGTGAAGACTTACACGATATAATAGGATCATCCATTAGACTTCTTGGTCTAGTTAAGATTACGTCGTTAATCATGTATTGGAGTCTTCATTTATTTGGAATCCCAATTTCTTTAGCATCTCCATTCAGATTCCTCGTACTTTTGATTAGCAGAATTGCAAATGCAATAGATGATACAGCTATTAAAGTAGCAGTGAGAAACGTTAGATCGTATGATTCTGGAGATGGGAATGAGGCTGAAATACTATCTGTCTCTGATTCCACAAACACTTGGTCTGATTGCATAAACGTTCCTGCAATCACAGGTCCCACTGAGGCTCCTATAAGGTAAATTAGAAGATTCATTCCCAGCGATACCCCACTGAATTGTTTAGGAGTAGAAGTAAGCACGACATTCACTGAACCTATCTGCATCAAGGCTAATCCAATAGCTACCAAGACAAGAATCGCAGCTATTGAAGCTTCTGTTGAATGAAACATGAAGAGGACAAAAAAGCCTATTGAAGTAATGATGGTTCCTATTGTGATGGGTCTTAGATTTCCAAATTTGGATACCACAAAACCAGAAGCTACGGAAAATATCAATGAAACTATCATATAGGGCAGTTGAACATTTGCTATACTTGTTGCGTTTCCTCCAAACCCCGCAGGTGGTGGACTCTGTATCAAAATGGGAAGGCTCTGATATATCACCATTAGCGCGGTGAGCCCTACAGTCATATTAATTATACTTGCAGAAAGTATGACCTTATTTTTCAGTAACTTAAAGTCAATCAATGGGAATGGTGCTTTCTTCTCTATTCCTATAAATAGGAATAATGAGACAACCGATGCAACCGAAAAAAAAATAATCTGTGCAATATTATGTGAGCCAACCTTTTCCAAAAATTGAAGTGTAATGAGAAATGAAGTGACTGTAATCGACAGTGTTATAGCACCTTTTATGTCTATGCTCTTGTTTATCTTCTGTTCGCTACGGAGGTTATCTTTACTAATACTACTACTAGTAAACGAATTTGTATTTTCTGTTAATAATATATCTTGTCTTACATGAGTAAATCTACAACAAAATTCAGTCGCTTTATTTGAGACCATCTGCTGCTGTCCCAGCTCCTTAACATGGACAAATTTGGCGATTATTGCAAAGAGTATTATTGCAATAGGCATCAGAAATAAGAATATAGCCCGCCATCCAAAGTTTTCAACTATGGCTCCACCTATTATCAATCCTATTACTGCACCACCAGACAAGGTAGAACTAAATATTCCCTGTGCTATTGCAAGCCTCTCCGGTGGGAATTTGTCCCTTATGATGCTAAAGGCTATAGGAAACATCGAAATGCCAATGCCATTCATGACTCTAGCGGTAACAAGAGAAAAAAAATTGGTTGCCATTGCTCCAAGTAAAAGACCTAAGATATAAACTGCTAAAATTATCAGTAGCACCTTTTTTTTGCCATATATATCGGATAGCTTGCCTGCAATTGGAGTCATAACAGCTCCCGTGACCAGAGGAGCGGCCAATATCCATGATGAAACTTCATATGAGATGTCAAGATCTACAATGAAGTCAGGGATGGCGGGCAATACCATAGTTTCAGCAGACATTGCGATAATACCCAAGCCACTTAGAATTGCAAGTGTTATCCACGGAGAAGTCATG
>JAATVR010000770.1 GCA_014523665.1 Nitrososphaerales archaeon TH526 | reverse complement strand
GGACGTCCTGAGGAGGTAGCAGAACTGATTGCCTTTCTCGTATCAGACCGAGCATTATCGATTAACGGAAGTGAATACATCATTGATGGAGGAACGGTTCCAACAGTTTAGTTCGGAGTAACGAATCATAATATCGCTAGATGCTGTTCAGACTAGTCGTAGAAGAAGCAGAGTATCCTATAATGATAAATGTTCTAATGCCAGAAAAGTAAAGACATACGGAATGCGTCAGAGATCGTCATGACTCGTTGCTTCCTTGTCTAGAACACCTTCCCGTTCTCCACTGCAGACCTAGGTGAAGTGATTAGTTTTTTATATCTTGGATGAATATCAACCTGTCCGTTGTTGTACTCTAGCATCGCCTTGCAGTGTGTTAACATTGCTTCGTGGGCTTAGCCGAATAGAACAGGAATGACAAATATCTACCATTCCAGAATCCACGGGTTAAAAACTGCTATTATCAAGGATTGCACTTAAGTTCATAGTTGGCAGTAAGAACAAAGCAACTAGATTCATTCGTATCCGCAAAGATGAATGAGGTTAGGACACACACTCTCCGCTAGTGTTACAAACAGGACTTTAGCAATACAAGAAATCCAACGCATAAACGTACAGAAAACCCTAGAATTGCAGCAAAGAATAAACATCGAAAGTTAAGTTAGTCAGTTAGTTAGACTTGCCTTGACTTGGATTGTATTGGCTTGGTATCTTATCTCTTTGCTGGTCGGGTATTGGCTAGTAAAACCCTTCGTACTTTAGGGATTCGTGTTCTTTAACCCCTGGGAGATGAGGCAGAAGTAGATGATGCCCATTACAAAGGTTTGATAGAAGGATAAATGTCGTCGGTGGCTAGAAAAACTAGAGATGTGTATGAATCTCCAATTGATGCATGACGTACCTGACATGAATGAAAATTTGCGCGCAAAAAACAAAGGAAGGATAAGGCACTAACTGGATTATCACCTTTTGTGACGGTGGGGTTCAGAAGATGCCAGCGATAAAGAAGATTCCATGTGATCAGGTTTTAACTTTCCAGTATGGATAGTCCCCCTCTTTGGCTCTGGATCATCGTTGGGAGCCTTATTCACGCTCTAGCATCCATCGTTTATATTTAAGTATTCGAGTTCTATGAATAAGAATTTTATGCTAATAATATGATATATACTAATAATATGATATATGATAATTATCTGATAATATGATATTATATGATTTTAACTGCCAATTTCAAAGAAGATTTCTTCTTGAACTAGAACCCTGATCGTCTACCGCTCCATATAGCTGGAGCAAATGACAATTTAGGCTCGTCTTATGTTGTATAAACAGTTGTACTAGACGCTTCCGTTTGTTCCTTTCATTTTAACTTCCTTTATTACAACGTCTAGATATTTTCTTAATTCATCCTGGTCCAGCTCAATTCCTACTTCTTTTTCTTCTTCTATATTTTCCTGACTTTGGATGATTTTTGTTACTGTTTTTTGAATTTCTCTTTCCATTTCCGCATGGCCAATTAAGTTCAGCATCTTTGATTCGATTGCATGCTTGTATATGGATTTACGTAAATCATTATTCACCGACACAAGTTTTGCTGAGTTGTAAATCCCTAACAGTACCAAGTATGCTGATATATTTAATATCGTTATGGTTGGGATTCCAAAAGGAGGAAACGGAGTAGTTTGTTGTGTTATACCCTGATTAGCTGCAAATATCAAGAATATGCCCCATCCAGAAATAAGCATACACGTTCTAATCTTCTTTTCGTAACTTAGTGTTCTTGCCGTATTCCAGAACGCAATACCGAATACCAAGCCCCCAATAGGCTTGTTCAAAGAAAGAAATGCTACTAATACAATAGAGTAGGTTACTGGATCAAATTCTAAGTATGATCTCAAAGTACTACCTAAGATGAACTGATAAAAATAAGTAATAATGAAAAAAACAAGCGGTATCAACATTATAATCCAGTATGCTATTGTACTGAGTAATTTCTCTCTGTAATAGGTCATTAGTATTGCCGTCGTAAGCCATATACCAATAAAGGACGTGAATGAAGAAATTCTATAAATTGTATCTAATATTATATACCTGCCACCGGATATGTCTCCACCACCTCCGACATACGCTCCGATTTGATCTGGCCTATCAGTAACTTTTCCACTTGCAAAAGTAGCTGTAATAATTAAGTTAAATGCTATCAACGACATCGATATAAAATACAAGAATATGATGAATTTATGAGTTGATCTATACCATGACAAAAACAACCATGAAAGCCATATTATGAAACTTCCCGCTGTACCATAACTTATTATAATTATAGCAATTGTGAGAAAGGAACTATAGTGATTGTAATAATACAATTGAAAAATCATGATTGCTATTAATGTTCCTAATACAGAAAGTGAGATTAATGCGATTCTGACCTGTAATCGGCTATGCGACTGATTCGTTTTAAAGGAATTCCATACCTGTTTTAATAACAAAAACTGTAATAGTAGACATAATAATGCCTCACCAGAAAATAACAGAATCTTAACTTGAGAAGGGACGAAATCTTTGTCGATAATCTCATATATCTTTACGACTGAAGTGTCAATTAACATGATGACTATTAATGCCAATACAATACACAAAAACTTCCTGCGACTGAGTGATATTCCAAGCTCTGATTGCAAACTTGACTAACTAGATAAGAGGCTGAACATAATCCTTTTGTATTGGAATGTGTCACAAATCAATCAAAATTGAACAAGTCTATCTGTTTTTTGTTGGCAACTTTCTTAGTTGTAATAATACCCTATTCTACATTAACACCTGTCGCCGCTTCAAATTCATTAAGTATTTTTCCGCCAGATAGTGAGCCTTATGGTCTAACATATGATGAACATGCACAAAACTTCTGGAAATGGCTACTATCAGTACCAGCAAGTGAGAGTCCTATGGACGATACTAAAGGGGACAAGTGTACTGTCGGCCAAACCAATACTAATTCGTCGGTTTTCTATTTAGGTCCAGGAGAAGGAAAAATTGAAAGGACGTGTACTGTTCCAGCTGGCAAAGGTCTTCTCATTCCAGTAATGGAGGTGGAACAGTCCGATAAAGAAATCCCAGGTGCATCAGTTGAGGATCTGACGAATGCTGCAAAGAAAGACCAAGATGGCGTTAACAGTCTGTACTTAAAGATAGATAATGAGGAATATACTTATGATGATCTCCTTAGATATAGAATTCAGCCCACAGAACCATTTCAGGTCAAATTTCCTGATAACGGAATATTTGGGGTAGTGGAGGGTGGACCATCTCAAGTTGTAGCTGATGGGTGGTACATAATATCTGAGCCACTTACACCAGGCAATCATACCGTTCACTTTAGATCAAGCCTGAGCTGTCCCGACGTAGGTTGTACAGAACCAGCTTTTGCAATGGATGTAAAAAATAATATAATCGCAAAATAGATTTAGCGTCCATCCCCAAACTTTATTTTAATAAAAGCTTCAGCTGCTTTCCTCGTAGAATGTGAGGACAAACCCTTGAAAAGCATCAGGAAATAACTTCGAAGATAATGGAAGAAAAGAATGCAGCTAAAATGAACATGATTATCTATTAGTCTATTTCTCCCACCCCATTTCATATTCTTACCTTTTTCTAAAACTTCTTGTAACCCCTTAACACGTTGCCACATTATCAAACTTTTTCAAAGCCGTATCCTCATTTAAGGGATCATCCAAAGAGTACGGACTACTTATCGATTAGAAATTCGACTGTACAGGAATAGGACTAAACTGGAAGTATGTTAGGACCGTTTCTAATTAATTTTGTTATAGGTTCAGACTTCAGTGGTGATTACTCAAGGATACACTAATGAGCGGTCAGATATGTAATCGACGACGGTGTCCTAGCATGTGAATTAGTTTAATTCTAGGTTATGGGTCAGAAGAATTTGTAGTAACTGCTTCAATAGGATATCAGAAACAATTAGAAATTATGAACAATTATGAACAGAACATAGTTCGAGAGTTTCCGATTACATATGAAACTGAAAAAGAAGCAATAGATCTTCGTAGAAAGATATTTGATTATTATAAACATCTGAATCCTAATCATAAAAATGGTTTGCAAGCGAATACTTTAACCCGAATATACTTTATGAAATAATAGGTGATGACACGCATAGTGAGGAAGCGATAAAGAGACTAGTCCGAGATAAGGTTAAGTTTCTAGATGATGATGCTGATCGATAGCTCTAATGACAATTCTTTATAGTATTCTTGTAGTTTGGGATATCCCTCAGCCAAGAATAGTTCCTATAATATTTAACAGCCACAAAAATAATTAATTTTTAACTAGTGTTAGGTTAAGACATATCGTTACGTTTATCTTTTATCATGTTATGTCGATATCAATGACTAACTCGATACTTTCTCAAAAGGAAATAGAGTATCTTAAGTCACAACGGCTTGCAAGAATAGCTACTGCTGCAGCATTCTCAACGGACGAGGAGATAATGTAATTAGATTAGTTAGAATTGGCCGCTTTCTTTCATTTTGGGGTTATATGATAAAATGATAATGATGGTGATGGGCAGGGAAGCGAATGTGACTACTGATTATGATGGAGTACCTGAAGCAAAAGATAACAGCCCTCACAATAAGAATCCAGATCAAAAAGATACTGATGATGATAAATCTTTATCCAGTATTTCCCTGCATTAATCCTATAGACCTTTTTGATGATGCAAATATTTACGTTCCTGGCAACAATACACATAGGAGTCGATAATGATATGCTTTACACCGAATTTGTCAGCTAGTGATTTCTGCAATTCTATAAGTTGCTCTGCGGTAGCAGAACCGATCTTTGTTGGCAAGATTTGTATCGTAACAAAACCAATTTTGAAGAAGCTTTTTAAAGAATAAATTTTAAGAGGAGGTGAAATAATATGAGAAAAATAATCGTCTTATCAATGATTACATTAGATGGAGTAATGCAGGCACCTGGTGCACCTGATGAAGATACATCAGGCGGTTTCAAATATGGCGGTTGGGTTGCACCTTATTTTGACGAAGTTTATGGTAAAGTCATGGAAAAACAGATGAAACCTGCAGATCTTCTTTTGGGCAGAAAAACATTTGAGATTTTTGCCCACTACTGGCCAGAGCATGAAAATGG
>JAATVR010000769.1 GCA_014523665.1 Nitrososphaerales archaeon TH526 | reverse complement strand
CAACAATGTAAAGACGGTTCGATTGGGCTAATTCTAGTTTAATGCTCGCCTTGCGCAATGGCATAAGTGAATTACTCGTAGCTAAATACTACGTGGATAGATGAGCTGTTCAGATTATCATACGAGCGTATCATAAATATGTGAATTTCGCAATTGGTTTGGATTTCTTTGATATAATATGTCCATTATATAATATAGTACTCGAAGGAGGCTACGATGAAGTGTATACCTTGCAGTTGTAATTGTGTGAGTAATTGCGACAATTTTGAAAATGTGGTTTGCGTCAGCTATTTATGGCGAGGCACACATGACAGCAGGTGACACAACTACTACCTGTAGAGGAGACGACGGAGACAAAGGAGAAGATGATAATGGAGACGACAACTAGGATGATGATGGAGAAAAAGATTGTGAAGGCGAGGATCCAATAGCCTATTCGGGGAATTATCCATCCTCAAAATTTAGAGAATATGATCTAAGAACAAGGAACTTAATTTCATTTTTTGTTTTATATTTATTTCATTTATTCTTGATTTCAGTCTGTCAGATAAATACTACATCAGCAAAGATGAATTCTCCTCGACAATAACTACGAGACAGTTAAAAACTTCAGGCTCTTGTGAAGATAAAACAATTCCTCAGTGGGGATTCCAATTATAACCTGCCCTCACATATCTCTTGAAATTTTCCGAGCAGCTTTCTGCCTAGAATTTTCCGTCTCCTCCGTCGAATGGAGTATGTCGTCTGTTCTTGGTTCTTCTCCGATTTGACCACTAGTCGCATCGTTTAATGCCTGATCTCGTTTGAATGGGTTCCTTTTTTCGGTACTCATTTCTCTAAAAATAGTATAGATAACAAGATTAATAGACGTTTGCAAGAATGCACCGGAAGGGGAATAGACCATAATAATATTGATACGAGGTCGCAGATGATAGACATGGGGGGAAATTCAAAATGGATTAATGGGAATTAATCATCTGGTCAGAAGCACATTTCAATCACAATTTTTATGTTCTGGGCATTCCTTTGACGATGTTTACAATCAGGACCAATTGATGTACTGGAATAAACAGCAATTCAAATGAGGAAGCATGCATTTAATATCAATGTACAATGGTGTGAGGTGGTGATTGGCTACAGATAAAGTGGAAAAAGCTTACGAGGCCACGACAATCCTATTACTGTTACTCGTTTCCTGTACCTTAGGTTGTACGTTAGAATACTTCAGATATTTACCTTTTCCAATATACCTAGCTCTGTTTGCGATTGCTAGTTTTACTCTCCTTAGCTGGCACTATAAATGGTAAAGGCAAAAATGCAGAGAATAATAAACATTGACAGCAATCAATATTGTGATGTCATGCACACCTCTTTCACAAGAGTACTAAATTACGGTCGGATATTGATATTATCGTGCGTGCCCTATGAAGCGCAAGCTGGTCGCCTTCATTATCAAATCCTTGTTGTTATACATAGTAGGTATAATTTGGCATTTCACATGAGAATCTAGGAAAGTCTTTTAAGAGTGAGCCCCTTATTCTCAACTATGATCACCGATTATGGACATATCCACAATCAAATAATGAAACTTGATCCCAGTATCCGATTAGTTACCATATGCACTAACGATGGACAGATAATGTATTCTGATCATCGTGAGGGTGTAAAGAACTTGCTAACTCAAGATGAAAGCAAGAGATCTCTCGAGTTAGCGGTAAATGCGTGGAAGGTACGTGGTGAATTGAGTCATAAAATCGGGAAAGGAAAGTACGTATTAGCCGAGTACGAACGAATAAAACGGATTACTATGCCATTGAATGACAACAAACATTTGGTCTACATTACAACTGAGATACCTTCTGAGCATGCAAAAATCATTGAAGGTGTCAAACAATTAAAATTGTAGTACCAAAATGCCTATTGCGTGAATAGAAGAGCTATTACGCATAGGTTTTTTCTAATATTTGGTGAATGATGTTTACTGGAATACCATAATGATCAAAAAATATACTGTGCAGTTGAAATGATCACGCAATTCAGGATGTTTCTTTTAAGATACCATCGATTTGTTTTTTTACCTAATTTTTTCATCGAAACAACGGGTTCAGAAATCCAAGTTTAAACCACTGATACAAAATTAACCTTTAAACTTTTTATGCCACGATTTTCAGAAATATGCTTTACTAAATCCCTTATCCTCTTGATGCTCCCCTTAACCATAATCGTTTCGAGACAATTATCATTTGCAAGATGGAGGTGAATTGATGCACTTATGATATCAGCATACTTATGCTGAATGTGTACTGATTTCTTATCTTGATTGTATATATGATTATTGTATAACATTACAATAGCCCCAGCACCATCTGCCTTATCTTCGCTTTTCCAAGTGTATTCGTCCACCAAGTAGTGCATAGCTGCCTGTAACGCCTTTGATCTATCGGTATACCCTGTCTTAACCATACTTTCGTCAAATTTTGATAGTAAGTCTGACGGTAACGATATACTGACTCTGCTTAATGATGCAATTTTCCTTCGATAAGGATTGGTGGTGGTAGAACGGTGTTCAGTATAGTGACGAGGATTAGAAGGTGCAAAATATTAATGAAATATAGAGTATCTATCTATCTTAATAATATTTCTTCAAGCAATAGCACGTAATATCTTTATGAGCGGAATAATAAAAAAAGGATCTAAAAGAACTCAATATTATGAGCTTTTCTATTCTTCAAACAGTTCTCTTCAAATCATTGAACAATTCAGATTCATGAAATTGAACGAATTATTTCGCATCAGTTGACAGATTGGTCTAGTATATGCATTTATGTTACTCTCATCAAATATAGATGAGAAGGCATTTTTTATTTCTTTTTTAATGGCAAAAAGCTATAACTCACGCCGTCCACCAAGTAATATTGTAGTGATTTAATTTCAGCAAATCCGTCTGTTTCAAGGTTGATTTTCAAAACATCGTTACTTTCTTCATACTTGCTTCAGTTATATGATCCTCAATTGCAAGATTAGTACACGCCATTAAAATTACTAAATTGGAAAGTTGACCTGGTCTGGCATTTACCTGTGTTTTAGGAGGCTATCTCACCCCTATTCTAATATGATCTATGTTAACGTTCTTCATGCCTTACTTCAACCAAGCGAGATGGTAAGCAGTAGAAATTATACAATCTATTATTGTTCCTTAAATATGGAATCGGACCATAGTTTTTGAGACCTTTTCACTGAGGGGAGCCTATGTGATGACCACCTAATGGTATGTTTTGTAGGGTTCAAACTCGCTTTGCTAGGATTCATGAGTTCCATTGTTCTGTTACTCAACTTATCAGTTATTCACTATATCGTCTAAATCATAATATGCTGTCAAATAGTGAATGCCTTTTTCAGTAACCATGTATTTTTTTGTACCCACATCCTGTTCTATCATTTTTCCTTGAAGTAATTCTATCAAATAATGCCGAGCTTGGTCGTATGAAATATAAACTTCATACATCACATTCAACGT
>JAATVR010000104.1 GCA_014523665.1 Nitrososphaerales archaeon TH526 | reverse complement strand
GGAAAATGTGTGTCTGTTAAGTCAGCTTCACTCACGTACGCATCTTTTAGAACAGCGTTGGAAAGATTAGAGCCTTTTAGATCAGCATTGTACAGACTAGCGTTTCTCAAATTTATTCCGGACAAATCACCAGAAATTTGAACATTGTCCAATGTTGATCTCTCTAGATCAGAATTTGAAAAGTTAGAATGCAAGATTATTACCGAATCTAAGTTTATCTTCGTTAAAGTCTTGTTAGATAAATCTAGATTTTCGAAAATGATCGGTTGTTTGAACTGTTTTCTTAATCATTAAATTCTGAAACTTGAGCTTTAGATTTGCTGTCTTTCGTAATGTTTAATGCCCCCTTCCAAGACTGATACTTTATCGTCTTCTAAAAGTTCAGCTAATCTTTTTGGAGTTATACTGATGTAATCGGTAACCACTATGCCTACGATTGGACTGGCAATTACACCGATTATCGTGAATACAACTGCAGTCTTGTGCTGTGCTACCAGATTTACGATGCGTGCGCGTGGCATGTCTAACACGAAGTCTCAAATTAATAAATATGAACTGATATTAGTTACAAGTATGTTTTTATATAAGATTCTTCTTTAAAACATACGGCTAATGATCGGAATCAGTTTCCCATATGGATTAAAGTTTTTTTAGAGGGTAATTAAACGCTGAGCAAAAAAAATGAATGCTGAGGAAGCCAAGGCATTTCTGAAGGATAGAGGCATATCCACTATGAATTATCCTCACGGCTACCTACTAAAGGTATCCAGAAGGGAAGGCAGTCCATTGCGCCGTATAGAGATGGATGAACTGGATGCGATCCTAGCATTAGGCAAAGTTAAACTTATTGCAGTTGAGGACACGGTGGGAGACATCCTTATCGAAGTTGAAAGGAAGGATCTAATCCGAAACTAGTGCCAAAACAAAAGCGACAACCTGGATGAATCAAACAGGTTATCATTTGAAGTTGCCTCCTTATCCAGATTCCCTCCACCATTCTCTACTGCACTTCTTAGCGGTGATTAACTTGCTGAACTTAGGATGAATTGAGTACTAAATTTGTATGATTTAAGTGGCTTCATATTTCTCTCACCACAAATAAGGCTAGATAATAGGTACCCTATGGAAGAGTTTATAAATTGAAAAGAGTACCGTTGGCGGTTTGTGTTATCTTCCTGGTACTGGTTTCGGCAGATATGGTGTCTGGTACAAACTATGTTGTAAAGGCATAGTCGACAGTAGGGGTTAATAGTCAAGGAAATCTTGGAACATCGTTTATCACCTGTGGTAATGACATACTATCTGGTGGGTCTATTGTAATTTCCTTTTCCGCCGCTACAGGATCAACCTGTACCATCAATAGTGGCATGTTTTCCATTGTAACAGAATTGCCTGGTTCTACTCCCGATCTCACCTTTTGGAGTGGATCCACTACTGGCGGGACATTTAGTTCTACTACTTATCGACTAACCGGCGAGATAGTAAATGCCAATGTCCTTTGTAATGGTCCCGGCGGTTTTTGGCGATAATATTCCACAAACCGGAAACACAGTGATTATCTCAGGGAACTGCGGTAACAACCTACCCATATAATACCCCTCGTCTAACGGTCAAATTCACGCGACTTTCACAGGAAATGTACAATGCATTGTTCCTTTTCCGACCCCTCCTCCTGCTTCTTCTTGCGGTGGAACTGGAGGTGGAAATTCAATGATAACCGGTACTAATGGCGACGATACACTCATTGGAACCAGTGGAAACAACGTTATGAATGGACTGGGTGGTAATGATGCAATGAAAGGATGTAACGGAAATGACGTAGTAAATGGAAATGAAGGAAACGATGGAATAGCAGGCGCTGCAGATAATGACGTTGTACATGGAAATGAAGGAAATGACGTACTGAAAGGAGACGAGGGAATGACCAACTATTTGGTGACGGTGGTACAAATACGCTAACGGGTGGTATTGGTAGAGACCTCTTGGTTTGCGGACCAAATGGAGTTACAACTACTGACTTTCAACCTGTCCAAGATACGAAAAGTGGAAACTGTGTTGTGGCTTAATACCTAGCCGGAAGGCAGGCCTTGTGCTTTGTCTGCAAGGCCTAAATAGAGAATAGGGTTTTGGTTGCCTAGTGACTAAGTGACCAGACCAGGCAAAATAAGGGTTGAACAGATTCATAATACCCTCTCTGCGTCCTGGTTAGGCCTTTGAATGTTTCACACCTTTCTTGAAGGCCATTATGAAAACTAATTAACTAACTAACTATTCGCCTATTTATTCGCCTGCTGAATGCAGACATAGCAATGCCAGACGAAAGGCGTCAAATAAATCATTGAATGCTGACTTAGTTTTATCTAGAGAATATTCATCATCCTTTGTTGTGGCTGAATTCAGACTTGTAATCAACCTGTCGAATCTAGGATGTATCCTTACCCTTTGCTTAGCTAGCACTTTGACAGTATGTTTTGCCATATTCTTATGAAGTTGCTGGAAATTCATAGGAACTATACGCGGTTCTCTACAAGCAGAACTTATGTAAGATTGCACTAATTCGGGCTTTAGCTCATGTATTAAGTGAGCTGCACTACACTCAATAAACACCTTATAGGAGTTAGAATATAGCTTTAATCAAATAGGCTAGGGTTCAGAACCCAAGGTATTTAGTCTCTAGGTAGGTAACAAAGTAATCAGGGTTATAGCCTTCATTTAAGATATTATTAAGAAGCACTTTGGGGGCATAAACAGATCCATGCTGGTGTATTTCTAATCTTAACCATTTCCTAATAGGCTCGAAATTACCCTTCTTGATGTCTTCCTCGTAGCCCTCCAGATCTTTGCGCATCTTTGAAGCAATGATCGCTGAAACCAAGTTTCCCAAGGTGTAAGTTGGGAAATAGCCAAAGAGGCCACTGCTCCAATGTGTATCTTGAAGCACTCCCTGTGAATCATTAGTTGGTCTCACTCCGAGCAGCTGCTCCATTCTATCGTTCCAGAATTCAGGAATCTCAGATAATCTGAGCTCATCTCCAAATATTTTTTTCTCTACCTCATATCTTATTGCTATATGTAAATTGTAAGTAACTTCATCGGCGTCGACTCGTATATGATCAGCCTTGACACTATTGAAATAAAG
>JAATVR010000768.1 GCA_014523665.1 Nitrososphaerales archaeon TH526 | reverse complement strand
CTATTTCAACATAATTAAAGACTTTTGAATAAAACGCCAACCACTTCGAGTTTTCAATATCTTTAGGATAGAATGGGCCCTGCCATGATGTATAACTCCAACCAGAACATCCGATGTAGTATTGCAAGTCCACTTGTTATATCCGAAGGAACTTGATCGGATAATAGTTTTATGTAATCCATGAGTCAATGCACAAAACAGTCTATATCGTGCCCTGATAACGGGGATCTTAACGACGAAGACAGCGACGATTGGACTTGAGAGTTGATATTGCGTCCACAGTCGAGTCTTTGATATTCTATTCTTTGATTTGGCTATCTAATAACCAAGGAGTGCAGTTGTCTTAAGGCGATTTGACGAGTTTGATCGGATTCTATGGCTAGTCGAATCAAATGCTAATACCAACTTTTCTGTTGCTCACATACCAGAAGTTGTAACAAGTCAATCAATAATGGGTTCAGTCGTGCTACTCAAAATATATTGCGTATTAAATCTACTTTAATATATAACAAATCTCATTAGCTTCCGATTTGATACTCACTGATCTGATACTTCCATTAATTATCAACCCTAACGAAAAAATAAGTCGAATACTCAGAATAATCGAAGCTAAGCAGAATGGACTTTGCATTTCTTGTAGAGGACGCATTACACATGAACATGCTATCGTAAGTAGCGGACGTCCAAGACATTACTATCACAAATATTGTGCAGTCAAACATAATATTATTTAGCCGCCCAACTCCAAACCACTGGTAGTAGAACTTTATAACGCACAGACTATTACTATTGATATATTCATTTTTCGTGATTAAAATGAATAATTCAAAAAAGAAAATTCGAGCAGCGATATTATTATGATTATGTTTTTATTTAAAGTAACACTCTAGCATTTATCATTAAAGGAAGTGCAAAGAGGTATCAGATACTTGTAAAATATTTGAACAGACACTAATCATATTCAATAGTAACAAAAGATATCAGTAGAATACTTAGAGTTCACCTACGAGAGCACTTTTATCCAGTGATAAACATGGGGCATAAGTGATAGGTAATTGAGGAATTTAATTCCAACATAATCAAAACCAAGTAATTTGAGTTATGTGCACAGTACGAAAGGCTCCGGAAAACAATAAGCGATAGCTTCTCAATGCCTGCAGAAATCGGAAAAACATACGGTGATATTGTTAAGAGGCATAATTTGAGACGATGTTACAAAAGTAGGGCTTCTAGCAACTTTTGAAAAAAGTACAAAAAAGATAGACGAGAGTAAGAAGATAAAAATTAGTTCTAAATGAGACAGAGGTGCCACTGTAAGACAGCATAATGTTTAACCGGTTTGGCTTAGCTCTTACTTTGGATACAAGACTAACCGAGGTCGAGAGATTCTCTATTTTATCTGTAATTGGATTCCGTACTACTTCTATATTCTTCTGATAGTAAGAAAGCTCAAGCTCCTAGTATCTTACATAATACATGAATAGGAAGGCATGGAATAGAATGGATCAAATAATGCACATTTAACCTGGCTGGCCATTCCTCCTGGGGTTGTAAAGGAACAGAAGGGATGGGTTCAGCATTCAACGATCGTGAAGCATATTGTTCCGATATGAGGCTCCGTAGTGGTAGTGATGTGTAATAGAATGATGGGTCATGATCTCAGTTGGAATCGCATTGTTAAACAATGAATAGTGCATATAAAATCTTAAATTAAGCTTAGTATTATAGGTCTACTGTGTCCTCTACAACCACTTATCAATCTGATAAGAGTCTAATGTCTCCTGCTTGGAAGATCGAAGGTGATTATTTTGAAGGTTGTAATTGTGATGTAATTTGTCCGTGCATATTTATGGCTGATCCCGACGAAGGTTTCTGTGATGTAATTCCTGCATGGCATATAAAGAATGGAAACTTTGGCAATATCAGTTTAGATGATCTTAATGTGGTAGCTTTCTTTCATGCTCCTGGAAACATGCTGACTGGCCCGAAGTGGAAGGTTGCGATGTACATTGATCAGCGAGCAACAGCTGAACAGTCGGATGCCATTACTAAAATTTTCTCCGGGCAGTCTGGCGGCTTCTTTGGAGCTGCAAAGAATCTATTCGGGGAAATATTGGGTATCAAGCAGTCTACGATTGAGTTCGGCGTCGCAGGAAGGCATAGATGGTTGCGAATTAATGATTCATTAGAATTAGATATAGAAGGAATCAAGGGAGCGGACCAAGACAGAGAAGCTCTTGTTACCAATCCAGCTTTTT
>JAATVR010000767.1 GCA_014523665.1 Nitrososphaerales archaeon TH526 | reverse complement strand
CATACCTGAAGTAGTCCAAACAATGTAAGTCTGTTCAGGTCCTGTTCCTTTCTGTCCTCCACGAAGATCCTTAAATGTATGAGTGCTGTCGATGGTAAACCCTTTCGAAGTTAAAGTGGAAACGTATTGGTCTAGGTCTTGAGCTGGCACCATTAAAGTTCCAACTGTATCTGGACTTCCGGCAGTTGCATTTGTACCAGTCAGCGAATTCGCTTGATTAATAACGTTGATTGTACCATTCATAACAAAACCGGGATCATTGTCGTTAACATCAGCCTCAAGATAGTTAAATCTACCAGTATCGTTAAAAGTGATTGGTCTAGATGGAGTATTAAATGCGAAGTCTCCACTCTCAAATCCGGTGCTAGCAGATTCACCACCACCTGATTGAGTTATTTTATGATCATGGTCTCCATTAAGCCATGTAACAGTGGTTCCCTTATTTACAACAGCATCTTGAGGAAGGTACGGTTGATTTGCAAGGGGCAACTGATCCTTTGGTTGGTTAGTAGATTCATGTGCCTCGTTTGGGATAAGTATAACAAGATTCTCTATGTTATCTCCTAGAATCATAGAATGAGTATCAAATACGTTGGAAGCAGCAATGTTTGGTAGTTCCACTCCTCCTCCGACCAAGTTCTCAGTAGCGTATAACGGATATTGAATCAGTGAACTGACGCATAGCGATAGAAATAACGCGGAAACAACGGTAAGAATGGTTTTTATACTATCGAATTCACAGCCTAGCAACAAAATACGCTTAGCCATATCAGAGTCATAGCTAACGCTGCCAAAAAAGCACAATAGGATGTTTTTTGACTGTTAATGGGAGACACCTACCTGTTGCTTCTATATCCTTAACATCGGCTGCATATACAAAATGATAACCCTGGTTGGACATTGTCTAAGTTTAATTGTATGCTTTTACCATAATTATTCTTATATCAAGTGTACGTTATAACGGCATTAATTTGGGAATTCATAAAAGATGGTCTGTGAGGAATGTAGTTCGTGCCTCTTGGAACTTGGATCCTTTAGCCCCTTTGAAGCAAATTCATTACATCTTACTTTCATTATTCTATCGGGTAACAAGTTAATATGATTGAAGAAAATTCTGAGACGCCTAGGGTAATAAGTCCCTTGTAATTTCCGACCTAATGGCGTAAAGGAATAGTGAATATGGATCGAAATCCTCGCCGCATAAGCCAAGAATCCCCGGTGATGCTCTCGCCGTAAGAGGCTCTAAATTCCTCCATCTCTTAGCGCCGACGTGAAAGCCTATATGTATGTAGCAGAAATTGGCATGATATCTAAATGTGGGAAAGTCGCTGATCTGGTAGGTACGAGGCTACCATTCATCTTTGTATCTCGGCTGTTTTTGAACTATGAGTAGCGGTATCTTTACGGTTGTTAGGACTTTTCTGGTAGTACTTCCTATAACCTCTATCCTCGAAGATATACGGCGGCTTCCCATAACTATCAGATCGAAGTTCGTGAGTTTGGAGACATTGATGATCTCATCTGCAGGTTCCCCTGCACGAATTTCACATAAAATTTTCTTTGTCACGCCAGCGGCCTTACATACTGTTGTCGTTTCTTCGATTACTTCTCGTAAGACATCGTATAGCTGGAGTCCTCGGTACTTTCCTGCAATGTTTATTTGTTCTTCTTTTCTCTCTAGATCTACCTCTGTCGTGATGGGTAATAGATTATTTAAGTCTCTATTGGCCTCAACCACATTAACAATAACGATCTCCGAGTCAGAAATCTTTGAAATGTAAGCTGCATAGCTCAATGCCCTCTTTGACATTTGCATTCCATCATATGCAACTAATATCCTCCTAAAACTCGGAAAACCAATATGGATATCATGAGTTTTAGAAGATTCAGCTATTGAATCTATCTTTTCTTCTTTCATGCCACCATCTTATTTCCCAAGTTGATGCTAGGCAAAGGACTACTTTATACCTTCTTAAAAATTGGAAGTGAAATAGAATCTGCTATCCTATAAGAGCAACGACGAATCTGATCTACAATCATTCTAATTACAAATACGGCGTAGCTGCGCCCTAGTATAAGGCCCATTGTCTCAAATAGGATTCTCTGACCAGAATCCATACAACATAACGATCTCCAAGTCCGTAAATGCCACGTTGCAACATCAAATCTACCCACCAAGCTAGAGCCCATACGGATTATCGCACAAGAATTGGTGGATAGCACTTTGGGATTGGTGGATGTCAATACCTAAGCAGAAGATATGTGTACAAGCGTAACGGATAACTAATTCAAATATAATTT
>JAATVR010000766.1 GCA_014523665.1 Nitrososphaerales archaeon TH526 | reverse complement strand
CCCAAGATAGTCAGCAAGGCCCGATGTTGTAAACGCCAATGACAGGGAAATTCCTGCACCTAGGATAAATAAAACACCAAGCGGGACTTTTTGCACATCTGACCAGTTCAGAAATTTTTCAGTTCTATTTTTTGGTATCACAAATAATGATACACCACCAAAAATTGCAATAACTGCAGTTTCAAGATATGAATCATCACCAGCCCAATATGGAGCTGCGAACATCAATATTAAAACTAATAGCAAAATGATTAAAGAAGCCTTCTGCTCTCTTGTCATTTTTCCTAACTTTTCTTTTTCAGTGACAATTATCTTCCTGATGAGCGTTTCATCCATTTGCTCCTTTCTTACTTTACCCGTGAAATATATTATAGATATCATCAACATTGTAATTGCCAGTGGAGCAGCCACTGAAGACCAGGTACCGAATGTAATAGTTTTGCTGAATAGCTCGTTTACTATTTCTGCATACATTAGATTAGGTGGAGATGCAATGAGGGTTGTAATACTCCCAATTGAAGAGGAGAAGGCAACCCCTAGTAAAAGCATGACCTTAAAATTTGTACTAAATTTAATACCGTTATTAGATAGCAAGGATAAAATGGCGAAAACCATTGGAATAATCAAAATAGCTACCGTAGTGCTCATAATAACCGTGGAAATTAAAGCCGTACAGATCATAAAACCAAGTAATATTCTCTTGGGTGAATATCCGAAAATGCTAATGATCCCAAACGCAATTTTTCGTTGTAAACCGGATTTTTCAACTGCAAGAACGATCAGAAACATCCCCAATAGAAGAATAATTATTGGGCTCATGTATTCTGCTCCCACCGCTCGTAGTGATAAGATTCCTGTTATAGGAAACAGAGCCAGAGGTAATAGTGCAGTTGCATAAATACTAACAGCTTCAGTGACCCACCACACGACAAGCCAAAGTGTTATACCAGCCACTAGTTTACCTTGATCTGGTAAACCTTCGGGGGCAGGACTAACAAGAAGGATGAAGAACAAAACTGGACCTAAAATGAGTCCAATTAACTTAGTTTTGCTTACTTTCGTAGATCGGGAGGAACGGCTGTTCTGCATCCGTGCTAGCATTATTTGATAGTAACATAAGTGAATAGTGCATATCAGAAACAAACAATACAGCAAAGACCAAACTGACTCGCTTAATAGCTGGAGTTAGTATAAGGAACATAATGCAAATGAATATTTGAACTGTGATAGACATTTAGTCTGAACTTTTAAAGCTGCAACTTCTAGACTCTATTGAATTTTCATTTGAATCCCTCTGTTAGCGTGATTGCACTCTTTATATCTAATTGCCGGATTCCGGTTACAGCGCTCGGTGCGGATTGTATATCTTTCTTTGTATCATAATCTATTTGCTCTTCTTTGTTTCACTGTCTGTCAACAATTTTTACTCAGTCGGGCACTACCACGGCATATCGGGTTAAGTTAAGCGATTTTGGGTTGAACGTCGGATATACAGAACAATCTTCTATCAAACATACTTAAAGAAACTGAATTTCGCCACATTTTGTATAATTGTCTACTAAATGTCCAAAGCGAAAGCGAATCGTATTTATTGATTACATAAACGAAATGTTTTCAGTAGATCTAGCCCACTAAATGGCTGTTAAATTCAATAGCAGCGCACAAGAAAACAGCTGTTACTACGATAATCGGTCTGATTGCTGGACCAATAGTTGGGGTGCTGCTTAACGACTACATCGCTGTAACCCCAGCTAGACTAACGAGGCTTTTAGAAAATGGTGACGTAGAGGGATTTAATAATTTAAGAGCACAATTCAAACAACAAATCTCGTTTGAAAGAATAGATCTTTCTAACAAAAATCTAAGCGGAGTAAACTTAGATTTTAGATTTCAGTAATACTCTTGCATTCTAATCTTTTTAATACTAATCTGGAAGATTCAAGTTTAGAAAATGCTCAGATTTCCGGTAATCTTACCAGTATTAACTTGAAGAACGCTAGTTTCCCGAACGCTCATCTAGTAGGTGCTTCACTTCGCGATGCCGATCTAACAGATGCTTCTCTTGATAACGCTACTCTAACGAATGCTGATTTTTCGAGTACCGATTTAACAGATGCTTCTCTTGATAACGCTACTCTAACGAATGCT
>JAATVR010000765.1 GCA_014523665.1 Nitrososphaerales archaeon TH526 | reverse complement strand
ATAATATAAAATGGCGTCTCCCATTTGAACAATCCAGTGAAAGAGAAGATGACACAGATTTCTGGATTTCAGTGTATAGCAGATATTGATATGGTCAATTAATGCAAATCCCATAACAATCATTTTATACTCAATCTCTTCTTTAACCCCTATAATATGAAGTCTGCAAGTATTACCAAGCCAAAATCTCCCTTAGAAATTGTATCTAAAGAAACTCCAAGACCAATGGGTTCCCAAGTTCTTCTCAGGGTAGAAGCCTGTGGTGTTTGTCATAGTGATATCCATCTCTGGGAAGGAGGCTATGAAGGTCCAGATGGTGAGTTCCTCAAAGCGACTGATCGAGGAGTACGATATCCCCTTATCCCGGGACATGAAATTTCGGGGGTGGTTGAAGAGGTTGGTGAAGAAGTATCGTCGCTTAAGTTATTCAAAAAAAATAGCAAAGTTCTCGTCTATCCGTGGATGGGAGAAGGACTGTGTCCAGCATGTAGAGAGGGGAATGAGAATCTATGTGACAGGCCGCGATCCTTGGGTATCTACAACGATGGTGGATATTCTGATTACGTTTTGGTGCCAAGCTATAGGTACCTTTTAGACATATCCAATGATATTGAGACTGGTTCATTTGATGCAAGTACAGCGTGTACGCTTACTTGTTCCTCATTGACTGCATATGGTGCGATAAACAATGCGAATCTGAGACCATATGATACCGCAGTTATTATCGGTGCAGGAGGATTGGGTTTAATGGCTATCCAACTCGCAAAGGCGATTACAGGTTCAACTGTGATTGCTATGGATTTGGATGACAACAAGTTAAAGGCCGCAAAAGAAAACGGGGCAGATTTTGTCGTCAATTCAAAGAAAGAAAATGCGGTAACTGCTGTGATGGAAGTGACGCAAAAATTGGGCGCGGACGCAGTCATTGATTTTGTAAACTCCTCGAAAAGTACAGAAGTGGATATGCAACTGTTGAGAAAGCGTGCTCGATTGGTATTAGTTGGATTGTATGGAGGTGCTCTAAAGTTAAACCTGATAAGTATGCCTACAAGGGCCTATAAGTTGATAGGATCCTATACGGGAAACATAGCTCAGCTTGCAGAACTGGTATCATTGACCAGACGAGGTGTAATAAAGCCTCTGATATCCGACAAATTTAACCTTGAGCAGGCTACAGAAGCTCTATCCAAGCTGAAGGACGGAAAAATTGTTGGTCGGGGAATAATAAATCCATAAATCCCTTAGAACACACTTCGTCACATGAGAATTAAGAAAGGCATTATCTTTGATATGGACGGCGTCCTTATAGACTCTATGCCATTTCATGCTGAGGCAATGAGCAGAGCAATAAAAGAAATAACTAACCACGAAATAGACAAAAAGAACATATATCTACTTGAAGGAATGCCTGGCACAGATTTAGTAAAGGAAGTTTTTAAAAGAGAGAACATTAACGACAAAGTAGAAGTGGATGATGAAACGGCGAAACATATTGGGTCAAGAAAGGAACAAATTTTTAAGCAAATTCAGAATGCCAGTGCGATTGAGGGAGCAAGAGAATTGCTCGAAGATTTAACAACAACCTGCGGAGAGTCTTGTATTAAAGCTGTTGTTAGCGGTTCTGCTAGAAAAGAGGTCGAAGCCATTTTAGACAGGAATATTGGAGCCAAGTATTTTGATTTCATAATCACCGGTGATGATCTTGAAGAAGGAAAACCAGATCCCGCACCCTTCGAAATTGCTTTAAATAAAATGAATCTAACCGCTTCCGAAGTAATTGTAGTAGAGAATTCACCATTAGGAGTAGAAGCTGCCTATAAAGCTGGATTGGAATGCATCATTACTCTGAATAATACACCTCTTGACATCCACAACGACTTCAAAGAAGCAATGTCTTCAGATCCGAAGAAATTTGCTTTCAAGGATACGAGGTCGGCTAGCAAATTCTTGAAGAATTGGTGCTGCAGCGAATGATAATTAGTATTTACTATATAATGAACACTACTTACTTGAATCTTCTATTTCCACTGCTTAAAAAATAGCGAATAGGCTGGTCTTGCAATGATCTCGCAATAGATTTATTTCTTCTTCAGGTAACGTTTGATCTGTCCTCAGACAATGTTTTTACTTCCTCCGGCGTTGGAGGAGACTCTCGTTCGAACTTGGCACTAACTAAACCACCTGGTACTGCCACATAGAGAGCACTGCCATCATAATTGTTTATTTGTGTTTTTGGTATATAGTAATGTCGTATCTTACCTACGCCCTCTCTTACAACTATATATTCATTCGCTACTGTCTCAATATCTCCAATATCCACATCATCTGAAGTTTTCACTCGTTTAAAGATGACTTCTTCCCATGGAATATTTAGAGTTTCTCCAGATCTCTCGCTTTCCAATGATACACCAGGCTCTTTGGCCATAAATGGAATCCCGTTTACAAAGACCTGTGGGTGTTTATCGTCCTGAGCTTGCTTTCTCTCAAGATATTCTTGTGTGTCCAACTCCGACTCTAGCGGTGGACCATTGCGCTGATACTTTTCTTTTATACTTTCCTTGGTCAATGAGGAGATAACGTGGTCTTCATTGTCGTAACCTTCGATATAGTACTTTGGAATATAGTAACGATCCTTTCGAAGCAATCCTTCTTCCACTTCTATGAACGAAGAGAACACACTCTTAATTTCGCCTATCTCGTGTTCATCCATAGATTTTACCTTCTTCCCAATGACATCCTCCCAGGGCATCACGAGTTTAT